>CAJUEZ010000050.1 GCA_910585485.1 uncultured Clostridia bacterium | reverse complement strand
ATTACACATTCTATAATTACAGGGTAATGTCCGTATTCTTTATGGTAATAGCTCTCGGAATGTCTCTTAAACATATAAAATTCTCTGATAGGGGGAATGAATGATGAGAATCAAAGTTATAGAGGTATCATCAGATACCAATATCGGAGGCGCGGGAAAATGCTTGCTGACTTTGCTTGACAATTTTGATTACAGTAAGTTTGAAGTTAAAGCGTTGATTCCAAGAAACAGTCTTTTGAAACCGTCTATAGAAAAGCTTGGAGTTCAGGTTATTGAGGTTGACGGAATTGCTGACAAATCTCTTGATTTTACAGCGATTAGAGAATTAAAAAAAATATTTAAACGCGAGAAACCTGATATTGTTCACACTCATGCGAGTATGTCCGCGCGTATTGCCGCAAAGCAAAGCGGGGCTAAAGTAATTTACACTCGTCACAGCGTGTTTCCACCATCAAAAAGAATATCTAAAGGAATCGGAAAAGCTATTAACGGCATTATCAATAACCACTATGCCGACAAGATAATTGCAGTTGCTGAAGCGGCAAAGGATAATCTGACTGCTACAGGAATTAAAGACGACAAAATAGATGTTATTTTAAACGGTGTTGATGGACTGTTACCTGTTTCGGCAGACGAGGAAAGAATCATAAAAAAACGTTTTGAATTACCTGAAGGATATAAAGCGGTATCAATAGTAGCCCGACTTGAGGATATAAAAGGTCATGATTATTTTATTGAAGCTGCGGACATGCTTTTGAGAAAAGGAATTAAAGCAAGATTTTATATTGCTGGTACCGGTTCATATGAGGCTCACCTTAAAGAAACAGTGAAAAAACTCAATAGACAAGAACAGATTATTTTCACAGGCTTTATTTCGGATATTGATAAGTTAATGAGTATAACAGACGTGCAGGCAAATGCCTCTTTTGGAACAGAGGCAACCTCCTTAGCGCTCCTTGAAGGAATGAGTTTGGGAATACCGGCTGTTGTGTCAGATTTCGGAGGTAATCCGGGAGTCATAAAAAATGGAGAAAATGGTTTTGTTGTACCCAAGCAAAATGCTCGGGCGCTTGCTGAAAAGCTTGAAATGTTACTTACAGACGAAAATATGTACGCAAATATGTCTGAAAAGGCAAAACAAATTTTTAAGGAAATTTTTACAGCATCAGCAATGACAAAAAAAACAGAAGCATTATATATTGAAATGATGAGAAGATAGGGAGGTTAATTAATATGGCAGAGAAAAAAATAAAATTTACAGTAATAGATGTTATAATAGTTCTTGTGGTACTTATAGCATTAGGTATTGGAGCGGTTAAGGTTTTCCCAAGACTGTTTAATAACTCAAAGAATGAAAAGGTTGATTTTACTGTGATGATTCAGAATAAAGACGCAGATTTTGCAGATGCAATTACAGTGGGAGACAGCGTGACAATTAGTCTTACAGAAAAAGACGGAGGAATTGTTAAAGCTGTGAAGACAGAGCCTGCAAAAACTATGGCATATAACAGTATTGACAACACTTATTCCAACGAAGTAATAGATGGGAAGACAGATGTATATATCACTATAGAAGCGGATACCGCTGTGTCTGACCTTGCGGTAAAAGCCGGCGGAACAGCTGTAAAGGTGGGCAGCGAAATCCCTGTAAGAGGCAAGGGATACGCGTCAATGGGATATGTTATTGAGATTAACGATTAAAGGAGGCTGGAGATTTTGGATAAGAATGGAAAGATAAAAGGAAAAGTAAGTATTGTTGATATAGCTGTGATATTGCTTGTTATTGTGGTTATTTTGGGTATTGCGGCAAGGTACGGTAATAAAATCACAAACGCGGTAAAAACGGATAAACAGTTTGAATATGTTTTAAAAGTGGAAAATGTCAGACAATATACTGTAGATGCTTTAAAACGAATGGGAAATGTCACAGACAAGAAGTCGGAAAAGAATTTAGGTGAAATTATAGATGTAACAGTCGAAAACGCTACTCAGCAGTCAACAACAGCATCAGGCGAGGTGACAATGACAGAACTTCCCGAAAGATACACGTGCTATGTAACAATAAGAGCTGTAGGAAAGGAATCTTCTGATAATTATATCCTTGATGACAGCACAGAACTTTCAGTAGGACGAAATATTGATTTATACTCTAAATATGTAAAAACCTCCGGCGATATAAGCAGTGTGAAAGTTGTTGAATAAATAAGTGTGAGCATGTATCTTTGGGTACATGCTCTTTTTTTGTGCCTCGGAATATAATAATAATAGAAGACATAATATGTGATTAGAGAGGATTGGTGTAATATGAATAAGCTTGAAAAAATATTAAAGGATTTTGATGATAATCAACTAAGGGAGATAAACAAATTTTTAAACTCAGCAGACGGAAAACGATTAAAAAATCATATAAACTCATCAGATAAGGAACGAATCATGCAGGAATTTTCAAAATTAGATCCTCAAGATGTTAAAAAAAAGATTTCCGGTTTAAGTGCCGCTGATTTGATGAAAATAATGAAAAATCTGTAAGGAGTGTTTCATATGGCAGACGCAATAGATACGCTAAAAAATATCCTTGGTGATGATGCAGAGGATAAAATAAAGAATGTTATGAGTTCGTTATCATCTTCGCAGACATCATTGCCAACCGAAATGAATAATGACGGACTTGAGCAGATTATGCAGGTTAAGAATATATTTGATAGTATATCTCAAAACAGAAATGACCCAAGAACAAATCTTCTTTTATCTCTTAAGCCGTATATGAGAGGAGGTAGGCAGAAGTCAATAGATTCAGCGGTAAAACTCTTGGGACTGACCAATATTACAAAATTGCTTAGAAAATAAAATTTCCTTGGGGGTGGTGAAATGTATAAAACCTACAGCTATAACGATATGCCTACGCCTGTCAGGAGATACAAAGAGGAAAAGCCAAAACCAAAACCCACTCATCCATCTCCGCCGGCAAATGAGCGAAAAGAGGAGAAAAAAGAGGGATTATTGGGAGGATTATTTGATAATTTCGAAGCGGATGATATAATTCTTGTAATAGTGGCACTTGTTTTGCTTATAGATGACTGCGATGATAAGTTGCTGCTAATAGCTTTGGCATTTATTTTCTTTTCTGAGTGGTTTTAGTATAATTTAGAAAAAAAGGCAAATACTAAAGAAAAGAAAGGAAGATGATTATGGAACTAAAAACAAGTGAAACGTGTAAAAATCTAATGAGAGCATTTGCCGGAGAAAGCCAGGCGCGAAACAGATACACATTCGCTGCTGCCGCGGCAAAAAAACAGAATTTGTATGTTGTTGAGGCTGTTTTTAAATTTACCGCGGAGCAGGAAAGGATGCACGCGCAGGTTTTCTTTGACCACTTAAAGGAATTGAATGGCGAAGAACTCACAATAGACGCAGCATATCCGATTGAAACATATACAGATATAAAGGAGATATTAAAAAATGCTCGCGAAAATGAATTAAAAGAATATAATCAGGTTTATAAGACCTTTGGAGAAACAGCGGAGAAGGAAGGATTTAAAGCGGTAGCTTATTCATTTGAAGAAATCGGCAAGGTGGAAAAAGTTCATAGTGATAGATTCGCATACTTCTTAGATTTGATAGAGAAAGATGAATTATTTGTTTCCAAAACGGAAACAGGATTTATGTGTCTTAATTGTGGGTACATTTATAAAGGAACTAATGCTCCGATGATTTGTCCTGTGTGCAAGAGAGACCAGGGATATTTTATAAGACTTGAATTAGTGCCGTATGGAGGAAAGTTCTAAATGGTATACGAACCCGCGTTTTATAAGTGCGAAGAATGTGATTCCATATTAGAATCAATTACACCTCAATGTTGTGATGAACTGACATGCTGCGGGAGACCGATGGAATTGCTTAAAGCTAACGAGATGATAGCGCTTGAAGAAAAACATCTGCCTGTTGTAAAAAGAGAGGGAAATAATCTGACTGTATGCGTCGGACGCATTCTTCATCCTATGAGTAAAGAACACAGTATTCTTTGGGTTGTTGTAAAGGGGAAATATATAGAGCAGCGCGCTATATTAAAACAGGGAGATGATCCGATTGCCATGTTTGAGATTCCCGAAAATATCCCTGTGACAATTTATTCGTACTGCAACTTGCATGGGCTGTGGAAAATATCAGCTTAGCATATTTCGATTAGGTTACAGATTATATTTTGAATGCTTACATTTTGTTTACAACGATAAACTTTTGTTGATTTATGCAGAATAATGCTGTATAATGGCATTGTAGTCAATATTAGGATAAAGGGTAGTAAAAAAAAGACTTTGCAGTTTTACATTGCAGAGTCTTTTTGATTGTCGCACTGTATTAAACAGACCGAGTTTTTATAATATTTTACTTAAAAAGTTCGTCAATATCATCTTTTGTTAATCTTTGCTCCGGAGAGAAGCTGTCAGATAAAACATAATTAAAGATACTGTTTTTTAAAGCTTTAACAGTGGGTTTATTGACATTTAAATCAAATCCGCAGAAAAGTATGTCCGCATTTCCCACTTTTGCTTCGAAAAGAGGAGAGCGTCTAATATTATTATAAAAATTGGGTACAGGCTCAATAATATACTTGAAATCCTGCGGCAGTGATGCGACAACAGGGCTTACTGAGTTATCAATAGGATGTTTCCATTGGAAATCAGCGTATGAACTTGTCGGAAAATGTTCAAATATGCCATGAGAAGCGTCACATATAAGTCCGCATGCTCTATCTGACGGGAAATGTGCAGGTGACCAAAAAGCGGGTTTAAATAATCCCTCAATAGGATATCTGAGATTTTTTTCACTCATCATGAAAATGGCTTTTCCACCGTTTTCAACTATATTGTTAAACCCTTCTCCTATATTTTTAATGATGGTTACGGGATATTTTTTATCTTCTTTTTTATAAACGAATATATTCCATGAATTACTGTAATCATTTACGGATAAAACCGCGTTTATACAAGTTGATTTTGTAATAAAATCAAGCGGGAAAGAAACGCGTTTTCTTCGGGTTTTTGTTTCGTATATTTTAGTGTCCCCATCATATAATGCTAAATTGAAAACAGGAAATTTAATTTTATCCTTGCCATAATCATATAAGTCAAATTCAGCTTCAAATTTATCTGTGTTCATAAAAATTCTGTTTGCCTTCATCAGAGGCACAACCGGCGAGCAGAAATGACGGAATTGCTTTGATGTGATAATGTTTTTGCTGTTCCAAAACACATCTAAAAGTCCTATTGTCGCAGTGCCCTGACCTGTGTAATCACAAAGACCAAGGAGTTGAAATCCGCCCATATGATGTGTTCTGAGCGAAGCCTCTATATCTTCTTTGTACATCAGCGCCGCAAATTTTCCGGAAGCGTTTTTATATTCTTCAAGCATATGATATACATTATGCTTAATCATTTCTTGTTTTATAAATTCAAAATTTGCAGGAAGTAAATTTCCTGTATAGTCCGACACGCTGTCAACGTCAGGATATACGCAATATTGTCCTACTTCAAAGGATACAACCGGCATTTCTATAGCTTTTATTGCATCATCATATGAAAGACGAGTATGTTCTGCGACAACATCGTGAAAAACTTGTACCCGAACTCTGTGTCCGGCTGCTTCAAATGCGGAGAAATAGTCATCAGCAGGAGTTGTGGGACGGTCGAAATTAGATGTCAGAGTATAGAGTCTTCTGTTATCAAACGCTTTAATTTGAGTAGTGATATTTTCAAGCATTTCAAAATCACCCAAAAGCTCATTGCCGTTGGAAAACATTATAAATGACGGGTGATTACCAAAGTATTCCGATATTTTGACTGCCTCGTTATGAAAATATAATTGATGAATAGGGTCATCTCCGGTGGAAAGCGCGCATACATCCACATTTAGCCATAGAGGCATTTCGGCGCTTACATATACACCGACAAGATCCGCTGCGGTAAAAGCTATATCAGGAGGACACCACGCATGAAATCTCACATGGTTCAGTCCGTATTCCTTTACCGTTTTAAAAGTCTTTATCCACGTATCCAAATCGGTAGGGGGATAACCTGTAAGCGGATATATTCCGCAGTCGAGAGTTCCGCGCAAAGCTATTTTCTTGCCGTTTAACATAAAGTCTCTTCCTTGCGCGGAGATTGTTCTCATACCGAATTTAACTTCTTTTTCATCGCTGTGGTTCTTATATGACATTTTAAACGTCATTGTATATAACTCAGGATTAAACTCATCCCAATATTTGGGATTTTTAATTTGATAATCGATATGAATTATCTGCTTTTTATTAAATAGAGTATAATGAAGTTTTTTTGCCCTTAGTTTTTTACCGTCAGGTGAAATTGCGCAAATGTCAAAAGAAACGTCTCTTCTGTCATTTGGTTTAAGACAGTCTGAATGAGCGGTGAGTTTTATATGAACAGACTTTTGTGAAGGAAATATCTGTATATTAGACATATGAAATAATTCTTCATACCGAAGTTCAATTTTACCTGTAATACCATTCCAAATAGATTGCGTATCTACAGAGTATCCGCTCGCCATTCCATCAATATTAAGAAGATTGCTGTTATCAACGCGAAGCGTTATGGTATGTATACCGCTTTTGATTTTTCCTGTTAGGTTGTATATATGAGGAGTAGTTATTTCAATAATTTGTCTGTCAATTTTTACACCGTCAATCCATAAGTCCGAAGCGATGTTAACGCGCTCTAAAAATAAAGTAATATACTTATCCTCGGCTTCCTTTGGCAGTTCAAATTCACGCTGAAGCCATAGCGCCCCAATATATTCAAATTTTGGACGAAGAGTTCTTACAGCTTCATACGAAAGAGAGTCAAACGGTTCAAATTTCTTGCCGATGCCGTTAAGACAAGCATCTCCCGGCAACACAAAATTTTCATGGCACAATTTTCTTTCATAAAATTTCTCTGTAATACCTATATTTGAAGAATCGGTTTCATATCGCCATTTTCCTGATAAATCTATTGAACTCATTATATTAGTTCCTTTCGATAAATTTCTTTAATTCAATCAACCCCTGATGTGATACGTCCTCGTTCAAGCCGTCGGAGATATATTTTTCAGCAAGTTCAATATCTCCGATACCTATATATCCAAGAGCGGTCAGAAAAGCACAGTTTACAGTGTTTTTGCGGTCAAGATCAGTCTCAAAAATAAGAAAGTCGGGAAGAGATACCGCAAAATAGTCTATTTCAATACAATCATTCATGTGCTCCAAACCATGATTTATAAGCTTGTTAAACTTACTTTTTGCTGTTTTTGTATCGCCGAGCGCTTTTGACGCAAGCGCCTGATAAAAGAACATTTCAGGCGGTTGGTCATTATAATAGACAGCAGAAGAGAGGTCGTTTCCGCCTCTTGTGGCAAGCGTATAATATTCCTTCGCCTGGATATAATCTATTTTTTCAAAAGTTCTGCCGAGCATGTAATATATATCATTATCAAGCGTGCCCAGAAGTTTTCCCTCGCCTAGATTTTCGGGATATGACAGAGCGTTTTGCAAATATTCATTAGCGCCCTCATAATCGTTTTGCTCAATACGCTCATGCGCAAGTCCAATAAGAGTTTTCTTATACTGAGAGGTGATTTTTCCTTCGCCGCCCTCCCAAGGATGGAAAATATGAGTACTCATGAATTTTAAAGCTTTGTCATAATAACCTTCGCAATTAAGAAGCGTAATAAATTCAGTATACAAATCATCGCGCAAATTTACCAAGTCCATATTATCTGCCATCAATTTTAAACGTTTTACAACAGGAACATTTGTCTGCTTATATAACTGGTCAAGTTCATACAATATACGAGCGTCATCAGGAAGTAGACGAAAGGCTCTTTCCATTTCAGACACAGCTTTATCAACATCATTCAGCTTATTAAAATATGCCAAAGAAAGATTTCGGTGTACAATCGGATTTGATGGATTTAATTCCTTTGAGCATTCCCAATATTTAATGGCTTTTTCCCATTGTCCCTTATCATAAAGCAAATTACCCAACAAATATGGGGCATTGGCATCAGACTTGTTATGCTCAACAGCGTATTCAAGTACAAGAATATCATTAAGTCGAACAGGGAAGCAGTAGTCGCAGCTGCATTTCGACGCTATTTCAAGATCCACATCGCTCTTTGAGTAATATGCCATATAATAATGCAGCATAGCTCTGTCAGCCTGAGAGATAAGCGCAAGTACTTTTGCCGCCTCTTCATATAGTCCGAATTCATTGTAATCAAGAGAAAGTTCAATATAGCTGTCAACATCATTACGCATAATTATTGTCAATTCATTTAAAACTGCAAAATCATCAGTAACGCGGTAAAGTTCATATCGGCATCCGTAATTTAACGGGTCTATTTTCATAGTTTCCAGCGCCAACACTTTAGCGTCATTGAATTTTCCAAGCAATCTCAACAGAGTGGTTTTTAAATTACGAGCCTTAAGATTGTGCCAGCCTCTGAGCAGTGATTGATCAACAAATTCGAGAGCCTGCTCGTAATTGCCTTTAAGCGCGGATAGACATGCGAGTTGGTAAAAACCCTTGTCTTGCATACTACTTGACCAAATTGCTTTATAAAACGCGTCAAAAGCCTCGTCAAACTTACTCTGTTTTCTAAGAGTAAGACCAAGATTGTAATAGGGTTCACAGTCATACGGATTAGGGTTTTTACATGTGGATTTCGCTATAGCCGCTTTGAAACATTGCTCGGCTTTTTTAAATTCGCCTTTGTTATACAAATATCTTCCGTACGAGTTGTTGATACGAATATCTGTTTTATCACGTCTCAGACCTTCTATATAATAATCCTCAGGATTATATGTAGCGTGACGGTATTGTTCAAGATGCAGGGCGGTAAGATATAGTTCTTCCATTGAGTGTATATTTTCAGGCTTTTCACATTTGCTTGCCGGAGACGGCGTATGCTCATATTCTTTATGTATTGGGGAGTAAGAGCATATTTCTATTCCATCCGGAGTTTCCACAGAAAGTGTCAGGTCGGTGTCCGAGTCATTATTTAGCTGCGCGACTGTGATGTACGGACTCTCAGGCGACAGTGTAAATTCTTCTGATATATACTTATCTATTTTTCCGGACAACTTTATTTTTACTTCTTTTTGTTCAGGCGAGTACACGCTTACAAAAGCTTTGTCATCTATAGCTTCAAGGTTTATTACAGCGTCTAAATTAGCGTTTTTAACAGCTCCTACACCTTTATACGGCAAAAAATATTGAGTAAAGGTCTTTTCTTCATAAGGGGCGATAAATGTGAAATCTGGCTGATTATCCGTAAACATGCCGGTCATAAGTTCTATATACGGGCCATTTTCATCAGTAAGATTTTTGTCCCACGCTTTTCCAAAATCACCGCATCCCCATGTCCACTGCTTTTTGCCGGGAGAAATATGATGGTCTGCAATATGAAGAAGTCCCGCTTCTTTTTTATAATCATAATTACCTATAAAATCATAATCTGAATGATATGCCATGTATGATGTGGGAACAGGAATATTCTTATATCGTGAAATATCGACGCCTTCGCTGTAATCCATTTTGTAATATGTACTCGTAGAAATCGGAAAACGTGAAACATCGCGTTTTCCGTGATCCATAACCGCGTGTACATCGGGAGGGAAGATAGACTTAGTGTAATCATTTACCGCAACAGCGGGATTTGCCCACCAAAGAAAGGTTTGCGGACGGTCTGTTTGATTATATAACTGTCCTTTTATTTCAAGGTAAGCTTTTCCCGGATACAGTGTGTATTTTGCCATACCTTTTGTACGGTGCATTTTTTCTATTTCGCTTACAAATACTGTAGCAGAGCCATCTTCATTTTCCTGAATCGTATAATCTACGGGGTCAAATGTAGAAGGTCTATGATGTTGAGGCCAGTTAAATTCTATTCCGCCGCTGACCCAAGGTCCGGCAAGACCGACAAGTGCAGGTTTAATTACCTCATTGTAATAAACAGCGTCATAATTGTTTGTTTTATCAAGTATACGATGGATTTTTCCGCCGATTTCAGGCAGAATCATTACAAGCAGATATTCATTTTCAAGATATATCGCTGTATATGTTTTATCCTCTTTTTCGTTTGATACACTTTCACATACTGGATGAGGGTAAACGCGTCCGGAACTTCCCTGATATACTCTCTTTTCAAGAAACATAGGTATTTTGCTGTATTCCCCGATTTTATATGTGGGAATAGTCACATCATCTTTCCATATTTTCACTTTTTGCATGACATTAACATCCTTTCTTTTTTATTGGTATTTTTACGGGCATATAATACGTATATGCCGCCGATTTTTACAACGCTTATTACTCTGCCGTGTAAAATTTCAGCTTGACTAATCCGCTGTAAATTTTATTTCCGGCAGGAAGCTGTTTAATCTCCTCTGAAGAAAAAATCTTTAAGCCGAACACTGACGCAAAATATACAATGACCGATATAATCGCGGAAATTGAGAAAGCTATAAGATTATTTATAAATCCCGTTCCAAGCAACAAATTGAATACTTTATATACCAACCATGCGGCTATAGCCATTGCAGCACCGGCTATCAGCGGTTTTATGATGTATTTCATAGGGGTGATTTTGACGCTTTGATTTTTCAACAGAACAATGAAGCATATTGCGCACGAGATGAATTGACATGCTATTGAACTTATCGCGGCACCGTAAATATTTATGAACGGTATGCGTATAAGCAATATATTCAATATTATTTTTGCCGCGCATCCGAATAAAAGACTTATTGCCGGCACATATACTTTTCCAAGTCCCTGCAGCGCGCCTGTCATTGTTTGAGCAAGAGCGGCAAATATAAGAGATACAGATACAAGCTGTAAAAGGTCATATCCGTCAGGAGTTCTAAAGTATATAATTTTGTAAATTGGCTGTGCAAGCGTTATGAGTGCCACCGCGCAGGGGAGTATTATTAGAATTGATACAAGAAGCGAATAATTGATTTTAGATGAAGCTTCTTTGTAGTTTTTGACCGCAAGCGCGCCGGCGATAGATGGCACAAGAACCGTCGCAAAAGCGAAGTTTACCGCAAGCGGCATATTATAGAGAATATCGCTTTTTGATAAAAGTCCCGATAGACGAGCTATTTCGCTTGTCATTTGCTCGACAGTGGGATTTACTATTTCAGCTACCGAACCATGTGCCGGAATTAGCGAATGAAACGCGACCTCAATTCCGCGGCTTATTGTGGCGGTGTCAATCACGCGATTTATCGCGGTTATAACAGAACCCAAAGAAATCGGTATACTTATCATAAGTATACTTATCATGAGCCTTTTTCCTGTTACAGAAAGCGTTTCACCGGTTGAATTTTTGATGTTTTCCGAAAGATTACTCTTTCTTTTGTAATAAAAATATATAAGATACAAAAGACTTATAACCGTTGCGACAGATGTGGCGAAATTTGCCCATGATGCCATAAACGGGATTTTGTTTGGATTTTCATTCGGAATAAAAAACAAGGAGGCATATACAAAAACAATAGTAAGAGTGCATTTAAATACTTGTTCAAGTACCTGAGAATTACTTGTTGCCTTCATATTTTTCATGCCTGTGAAATATCCTCGTATTACCGATGATACACAAACAAAAAACAGCGATGGCGCTAATGCCCGCATAACATATTGCGAACCGTCTATGTGTATCAGATTTTTTGCGAAAATATCAGCGCCGAAAAACAGAACTAAAGTAGTGATAATTCCTATGGCGGAAAATAGCATAAGCGCGGTTTTAAAGATTTTATGCGCGCCTTTATAATCATCCAATGCCACTCTTTCAGACACCATTTTAGAGATTGCGTTTGGAATACCGACAGATGATATAGCCAAAAGCAATGTGTAAATCTGAAAACCGACATTATAAAAACCCAGTCCCTCATTACCGAATCCATCAATATTTGTTATTACCATTTTATATACAGCGCCAAAAAGTTTGACGAGTATCTGAGATATTAATATAACAGTAACATTATTCATAAAAGACTGACTGTTTTCCTTTTTTATTTTATCCATAAAAAAATCTCCTTAAATTAAATAAATGTAAGAAATCTCTTATATTATAAATCTAAAATTGTATTAAATCAAGACCTGTCAAGAAAAAATAAAGTAATTGTATTTTTATGTGGCAATTTTGGGCATTTTTACTTGACATGTAGAAAAGATAAGGGTAAAATATAGAGAGTATGTTATATAAAACCGAAGGGAGTTAATTGATATATTATGGATACAATGCAAGGATTGAAACGCACAAATTACTGCGGAGAAACTAATGGTATAGGCAAAACAGTTGTTGTAGGAGGATATGTACAGAAGGTTAGAGATTTGGGAAACCTTATTTTTATAGATTTACGCGACAGAACGGGCATAGTTCAGCTCGCTTTTGACGATGGTACGGTAAGAGAGGTGTTTGAAAAAGCTTCCTCGTGCCACGCTGAATATGTGCTTATGGCAAAGGGTGCCGTAAGAGAGCGCGAAAGCAAGAACCCCGATTTGAAAACAGGCGATATAGAAATTTATGTTGATGATTTAAGGATTTTAGCAAAGGCGCAGACACCGCCGTTTGAGATTGTCGATAACACCAATGTAAACGAGGAGCTTCGCTTAAAATACAGATATTTGGACTTAAGACGCAAGACCTTGCAGGACAACCTTATTATGAGAAGCAAGATAGCGAAAACGGCGCGCGACTATTTCTATGAAAACG
>CAJUEZ010000049.1 GCA_910585485.1 uncultured Clostridia bacterium | reverse complement strand
TGTATTTCTATTCTACACCATTTAGAGGGTTTACACAATCTTTGAAAAAGACTCGTTTTTGGGGATATTATCAAGGAATGATGTATTATGTAGCTCAAACATAGTGTTATATTTTCCGGAGCGGTATAATTTGCATAATTTCCGCCGCCACTTGCGGCGCATTATTTCATCGTTCTTGTCATTCAGTTTACACCATCGGCGATGATGTACATATTCTTTCTGAAGCTGATTATATACATCGTAATGACGCTCGGAGTATTTCATAGGCGAACCAAATAAACCGCCGTAAAACTGATACAGCCAATAACAAATATATCCGGGTATTTCATTATGCTGATTAAAACAGTATTTAAGCAAACTATCATCATATGTAACTACTTTTACGCCGCTATTCTTTGTATATGCGGCGGAATACTGCCTTAAATGTTTTTTCACTACTTCAATGCCAGATGTAACGTTATTCGGCGCTCCGTTTAATTCCGCCTCCTGTAATGCGGCGCGGCAAACATAATGTATTATGTTTTTCACATATTCAGCCTTGATCTTTCCGTTATTAGACAATTCAATTACCTCTAAATTTTCCATTATAAAATTCCTCCTAAAATCTTGACGTTTTGGGGATTGCTATGTTAAAATAATGATGTACCATAAGCAACACCCCTTTGGGGTATGTAGTGCCTTGTATGAGTTCGCAGCTTATACAAGGCTTTTTTCATTGTATTTCAACTCCTTTCGTTCATTTGTTGATATTATTATATACTATTTACGCAAATATAGCAATATGCAATTTGATATATTTACGCAAATATATTTGTTTATTTTGTATATTTACACAAATAGAAATCTATGTTATAATAACAATGCGGTTGAGAAATCGGCTGTAGGTGATAATGAAAATTATGTAACCTTGATATATTGGAACGGTGGCGGCTGTTCTGCCCTTTATACTGATTTTAGGAGGTGAAAACTGTACTAAAAGAAGATAGGGGGTATCACAAATGAACGATTTGACAAAAGCAATATTAGATATTACATCTATGATTGTTGGAATAATCTACATAGATAGGTTAATCGAATTAATAAAATTGATGAAAAGAACAAAAAAATAAGCCGCCCTGTCTACCAAACTGTGCGGCTTATTTAGCTAAATAGAGCGGAACAGCTAAAACCGTTCCTTTACTATCTAAAGTATAACATAACCAACAACACTTGTCAAGAGGTGATTTTATGGCAGTTTCAAAGGCACAACAGGCGGCAGTCAATAAATATATTAAAAATAACTACGATAGATTAAATATAACCATTATACGAGGCGCAAAACAACTTATAGAAGCCGCCGCAAAGGCAGATAATGAAAGTATAAACGGATATGTAAAAAAGGCGGTCAAAGCAAAATATGAAGCTGATACAGGGAATAAAATTGAGCTGTAATGATATAGGAGGATATGAATATGAAAGTAAAACCATTTAAGGATATTGATACAGCACTTCGTATTTATTATACTTATCCTGAAATCGGCAATAAAGAAATTAAAGAATTGTTTGGCGAGCTTGCAAACTCTACAATGTCAAATTATAAAAAGGCAGTTCGCGAGGTTCAGGCAGAACGCGGAGTATTAACATCACAAAGAAATACTGTTAATACGGAAGCTGCCTATGAAGTATGGGGTATTGATGTTAAGGATTTAGAACAAAGACGTGAAAAACTTATTAAATTAGGATTATAATATAGCGGCGGAATAAATCACTTTCCGCCGCATAGCATATTTTATCGTATCTTGTACTTATTTAGCGGTATTTTTCATCAGGTCGTTGACAAAAATAAAAAAGTGTAGTATAATATAAGTGAAAGAAAGATAAAATTGTAATATAAGCTCTATGTAGCTTATGGGATATGCTCATAGAACGTGAGCGGTAAATAAAGAAAGTTCACTGAGAAGATTTTGTCGTAGAGCACGACAAAGTGAAAATAAAGAAAGCTCACTGAGAAGAGCCCCTGAAAAGGGGCTTATTTCATTTGAGGGTGGAAACAATGAAATACATATTTTTGACAAAGAAATTCTATGACGATTACAAGGATTGTCCTGAAATAGAGAAAAAGCAGGATAGACCATATATGCAAGCGTGCATAGAAATTGATAACAAAATATATGCTGTTCCTTTACGCTCTCACATAACGCACGAATACGTGTTATGGAGCGATAAAGAAAACTGCTGCGGATTGGACTTCTCTAAAGCTGTATTACTCTTAAAACCGGATGAATATATAGATAAGGAACGTTCACCGTACATACGTCCAAATGAGTTTAAAGCCTTAAAAGGCAAGGAGTACGAGGCAGAGCAAAAGCTAAAGAAGTATATTAAGCAATATAAAAAAGCTAAATCAAAATTACAATTTAGAGAAAATCAAATATTATGCAGATATTCAACGCTTCAATATTTTGAGGAGTATTTATAAAGATTTCTTGGGGTTTATTTGGGGTTTATTTTTACAAAAAACGGCTGAAAGTTATAAAATGATACGAAAAGACGCCGCACAAAAACGGCTTAGTTATGCGACTTTACAGCATATTATGAAAAAGCAGAACAAACAAAAGTTTCAATTCGTAATGAGCAGGCCGCGGGTTCGAGTCCCATTACCAGCTCCAACGAAAAACCGCTTAAACACTACGTTTGAGCGGTATTTTTGTTACTTTTGACAAAAGTAACGCAAAGACGCTTTCGACAGCCGAAACTATCAAAAGCGCCGTTATTTTGCTTAACTAACAAGGGCATTATATCATTTAATTCTACAAAATGCAACACATCATTGACAAACCTACAGCTTATTATATATTTTTAAGCGTCCGTATCGTTAGCTTAGAAACAGTCATAGTCTACCATAAATAGACTATGACTTATGTAGTTATTTGTCCTTAATCCGCAGAAGTTGTTCGGTATTTGCTGTGTCTGTACTATATCTTTTACCGTCTTTGGGAGATTTCATTTTCAGTTGGTGACAATTTGTCACCAACTGCCTTCCTTCTGCTGTAAGACGTTGCTTTAATTTATCCCGACATTTTCCTGGAAGCTTAGAGCCTTAATTGTTAATAAATTACAATTATAAATAATTTATTAAAAAAATATTGACATGGAATGGTAATTGTCGTATAATCATTTTAGTTATAAAAGGGAGTAGTTCACGCGAAACGCGTTGAATGGATCGTCAGTACGGAGAAATCCCGGTCCTTCAGTAAGCAACAAGACTTTTATTACACTTATTTTTGGTGTAATAAAAGTCTTTTTTATTAAGAATAAGTCCCTGAAAAGAAAAGGAGTTAGTAGTTATAAAATGAATGTGTTACTTATGATTTTACTGCTTGCGGGCGGATTTGTACTGTTGGTTAAGGGCGCGGATTTTTTTGTGGACGGAGCGTGTGATTTGTCTGATAAGATGAAAATTCCGGCATATATTGTGGGACTTACGGTAGTAGCGTTTGGAACAAGTCTTCCGGAAGCGGCGGTGAGCATTACCGCGTCACTGCAAAACAGTAATGAAATTGCTATAGGAAATGTGATAGGATCAAATATTTTTAACACTCTTGTAGTGCTTGGAGCGAGCGCGTTGTTTGTGCCTATAGCTGTCAGAAACAATATATTGAAGAGGGATTTTCCGTTCTGCATTGGGATAACCGCGGTTATGTTATTGTTTTTGCTCTTCCCGATTAACGGTGAAATTGCGCTTACAAGAATTGAAGGAATTGCTCTTTTAGTAATTTTTGCGGTGTTTATGACAGTATCTGTAATCTTTGCCGGCAAAAACCGTTCTTTTGCCGCCGCTCCGGCAAGAATTGTGCCTGTATGGAAATGTATGTTGTTCATCTTAGCGGGCGCGGCAGGAGTTATCGTGGGCGGACAGCTGACGGTCAAGGGTGCGAAGGCTCTTGCGCAAATGGCGGGAATGGAGGAAAAAGTAATCGCGCTGACAGTTGTGGCGATAGGCACTTCTCTGCCCGAATTGGTAACGTCTGTTGTTGCCGCCCGTAAACAGCGCAACGATATAGCGGTAGGAAATGTTATTGGTTCAAATATATTTAATATACTTTTTATTCTCGGAATCTCAGCGACAATAGGAAAGCTGACGACTGACATAAACGTCGTCATCGACACATGCGCGCTTATAGCTGTGATAACGCTGACATTCTTTTTCGCGTTTTTCAGAAAAAAGATAAATCGTGGAGCAGGAATAGCCATGATACTGATTTACGCGGCTTATACGGCATATCTGCTTGTAAGATAACGCATAGTGGAGTGATAACAAATCAAACCTAATACTGTAAATATGCACAAAAAACATCGTTTTATTTCTGCAATATGACGATGCTTTTTTTGTTATGAAAATATAAAAGAGTGGTATATATAAAGTATGCAGATTGAAACATAACGGATAAAATAAGGAGGAATTAGCAGATGAAGTCATATACAATGGACACAATACGTAATATTGCGGTAATGGGTCATGGAAAATGCGGCAAGACGACTTTGACGGAAGCGATGCTTTTCAATGCCGGAATGGTAGATCGTATGGGAAAGGTTGTGGACGGAAACACTGTTACTGATTTTGACAGCGAGGAAACGAAAAGACAGTTCAGTATTTCAACGGCAATAGCGCCTGTTGAGTGGAAAGATATGAAATACAATGTGATAGACACTCCGGGATTTTTTGATTTCGTAGGCGGAGTTAAGGAAGGATTAAGAGCGGCTGACTCGGCGCTTGTGGTTTTGAGCGGCAGGAGCGGAGTGAGCGTAGGTACGGAAAATGTTTTTAAATACGCCAAGCAAAAAGGTGTTCCGATAATGTTTTTTGTAAATAAAATAGATGATGATAGAGCCGACTATACAAAAACTCTTGAGGAAATGAAAGCGGTTTTCGGAAAATCAGTAACTCCGTTTGTGTATCCGATTCAGGAGGATGGAGAGTTCAAGGGCTTTGTTGATATAGTTGATATGACCGCGCGCCGGTATGATGGTATTTACAGAGTTGAAATTCCGGTTCCGGAGGGAATGGCTGACGTTATTGAGCCTCTGCGTGATATGATTATGGAGGCTGTCGCTGAAACTGACGAGGCGCTTATGGTCAAATATTTTAACGGCGAGGAGTTCACATTTGACGAGATAAAGCAGGCTATACGCAAGGGTGTCAAGGAAGGCAGCATCTATCCTGTTTACTGCGGAAGCGGGCAGGATAATATAGGTGTTCGCTCGCTGATGGACGGTATTGGAAAATATCTTCCCGCGCCGTCGGAAATTGAGGAAGTGGCAAGAAAAGCCGATACCGGAGAAAGTGTGGAACTTGTACAGGCGGAGTCGGAAACGACAGCCGCGGTGGTGTTTAAAACAATCGCAGACCCGTATGTGGGCAAAATGTCGCTGTTCCGCGTTTATTCGGGTGAGGTGAAAGGCGACAGCGTGCTGTATAACCCGAATAAGGACGCGAATGAAAAAATTGGTAAGGTATTTAATTTGTGCGGCAAAAAGCAGCTTGAAGCGAAGTCTGTAAAAGCGGGGGATATAGGCTGTACGGCTAAGCTGGAATCTACAAAAACAGGCGATACGCTGTGTGAAAAGGGTAAAAATATAATTCTTACAGGAATAGAATTTCCCGCGCCTGTTATTTCAATGGCGGTTAAACCGCAGGCAAAGGGCGATGAGGAAAAGATAATAAGCGGACTTACAAAGCTGATTGAGGAGGATCCGACATTCTCCGTCAGCAATAATACCGAGACAAAGCAAACTCTGATAAACGGACAGGGTGAACAGCATATCGGCGTTATAATAAGTAAACTGAAAAATAAATACGGAGTTAATGTTTTGCTTGAAGATCCGATTGTGCCTTACAGAGAAACAATTAAGGGCAAGGCGACTGTCGAAGGCAAGCATAAGAAACAATCAGGCGGTCATGGTCAGTATGGTCATGTAAAGATTGAGTTTGAGCCGGGCATATCAGAGGATATGGTGTTTGAAGAGAAAGTGTTTGGAGGCGCTGTGCCTAAAAATTATTTCCCTGCTGTTGAAAAGGGACTTAGAGATTCATGCCAAAAAGGTGTTTTGGCAGGTTATCCGGTGGTGAATCTGAAGGCTACGCTGCTTGACGGCTCATATCACCCTGTGGATTCCTCGGAAATGGCATTTAAAACTGCTGCTTCAATAGCGTATAAGGAAGGGCTTAAGCAGGCGAAACCTGTGCTGTTAGAGCCTATAGGCTATCTTAAAGTATATATTCCCGAAAATATTATGGGTGACATAATAGGGGATATAAATAAGCGCCGCGGACAGATAATGGGAATGGGTGAGAGCGATAAAGAAGGCTTGAATATGGTGGAGGCTGAAGTTCCTATGTCTGAAATGTTCAAGTATGCGACTGATTTGCGTTCTATGAGTCAGGGCAGAGGTGTGTTTACCTTTGAGTTTGCGCGGTATGAGCAGACTCCGCCGAATATATCGGACAAAATTATTTCCAAAGCCAATGCTGATAGCTGACGCTAAAAATATGTTTAGTTATTTTTACTAAAGAATAAAAAGTTTTTTTGTGAATTATACGACTAACAATTTGGCTGTAAATATGTTATCATATATTTAGTAAAATAGGTATTGTGAAAATCATAATATTTCAAAATTAACGGGAAAATCGATTTAAGTTCCTGTTAAAATCTTTATGACGAGAGGGGATTAAAACAATGGCAGATTTACAATTAAAGCACATTTACAAAAAGTATGCGGGTGGAGTTACAGCTGTAAGTGACTTTTCACTTGATATTGAAGATAAGGAGTTTATCATCTTGGTAGGTCCTTCAGGCTGCGGTAAATCAACAACACTTAGAATGGTTGCAGGTCTTGAAGAAATTTCAGAGGGTGAACTTTACATAGGCGGACGTCTTGTAAACGATGTTGCTCCTAAAGATAGAGATATTGCGATGGTATTCCAAAACTATGCTTTGTATCCGCATATGACTGTGTTTGAGAACATGGCATTTGGTCTTAAGCTTAGAAAGACACCGAAGGATGAAATCAAGAAGCGCGTTACGGAAGCTGCGAGAATCCTTGATATAGAGCATCTTCTTGACAGAAAGCCAAAGGCTCTTTCAGGCGGTCAGAGACAGCGTGTTGCTATGGGTCGTGCGATAGTTCGTAATCCTAAGGTATTCCTTATGGATGAACCTCTTTCAAATCTTGACGCTAAGCTAAGAGTTGCGATGAGAACAGAAATTAAGAAGCTTCATAATAAATTACAAACAACATTTATGTACGTTACTCATGACCAGACAGAAGCTATGACAATGGGTACAAGAATTGTTGTTATGAAGGACGGTATCATTCAGCAGGTTGATACTCCTGCTAATCTTTACACAAAGCCTGATAATATATTCGTTGCCGGATTTATCGGTTCTCCGCAGATGAACTTTATCACAGCTACTCTGGCAAGAGGCAATGACGGAGTGACAGCTTCATTCGGTAATGACACAATCAAGATTCCTGAGGGTAAGGTTACTCCTGAACTTCAAGAATATATTGGTAAGGAAGTAGTTCTTGGTATTAGACCTGAGGACATTCATGATGATGAAGGTTTCATTTCAAGTAAGCCTGACGCTGTTTGTACAGCTCACGTTGAAGTGACTGAAATGATGGGTGCTGAAACTTATCTGTACCTGACAATCGCGGGCGAGCAGTTTACAGCAAGAGTAAATCAGCGTTCAACAGCTCAGATTGGCGATACAATCAAAGTTGCATTTGAAACAAATAAGCTTCATGTCTTTGATAAGGATACTGAACTTGCGATTGTTCACTAATTGAAAACTCAACCTGCCGTGTGAATACGCGGCAGGTTTTTTGTGCTTTTTCGGATAATAATCCGGATAAAAATCACGAAGAGTAAAAAATAAATGGACAAACAGCCTAAAAGCGTTGTATAATTAATTTAGGTGGTAATTTTGATTTGTTTTATATCGTAGTGATGAAATAGCGTGAAATGCATTAAGGCGCTTTATTGACAATAATAAAATCGGTGGTGGTAATAATGGATAATAAAAATAATCATAAAGGTCATAGAGCAAGAATGCGCGAGGATTTTGCCAAAGACGGTTTTGCCTCATGGCAGAAACATAAGGTGCTGGAATATCTTTTGTATCATACCATACCCGTTGCCGACACAAATGATATGGCGCATGAACTGATGAAAAAGTGCGGCGGATTCGTAAATGTTTTCAGAGCCGATAAAAAACGTCTGATGGAGGTAAACGGCATCGGGAGTAAAACGGCTGATTATCTGATGGTGCTTGGTGAGTTTGTGAAATACTATAATAAAGTAAAGTATGATACGGATATGTTCGTTTTGGAAAGTGAAAACTGTGAGGAGTACTTGCTAAACTTATTTGATGGAAAAATACGAGAATGCTGTTTTATGCTTTGTCTGGATTCTCAGAATCATATATTGTCATGCGATTTGGTTTGTGAGGGCAGTTTTGAAAGCTTGGATGTTGATGTGTCAAAAATTGTGAGAATCGCTATCAATAAAGAAGCCTCATACGTGGTTTTTGCGCACAATCACCCAAGCGGGGTTGCTAAGCCTTCAAACGCGGATATAGTATCCACAAAACTGATAGAGAACGCGCTTCGCATGGTGGGAGTGAATTTAATGGACCATATAATCATAGCCGGCAGAGAGTGCGTGAGTATGAGAGACGGTTATCTGTGATGTTGTGATGCTATGATGTAATATTGAGGGAAAAACGCTTCCGGTATGGCGGGAGAAGCAGTCTACTGGGTTATTTTACACAAAAGTAATTTGATAAAGCAGGACATATTTGGCGGTTGGCGGTATTGACTTTGCTTTATCTATGTGGTAATATAATGTATTATAGAATTTACTATAAGCATATATATTTTTTAAAATACAGAAAGATAGGGAGGCAAAAGAATGGCAAAGGTTGCAATAATGGGCTATGGTACTGTGGGAAGCGGAGTTTATGACATCATTAAGACTAACGCTGCGCAGCTTAGCCGCAGCGCGAACGGAGAAGCAGTTGAACTAAAATACATTCTTGATATTCGTGATTTTGACGACCATCCGGAAAAAGAACTTTTTACAAAGGACTTTAATGTTATTTTGAACGATGCCGAGGTGAGCGTTGTCGCTGAGGTTATGGGCGGACTTCATCCTGCTTATGAGTTTACAAAGAGCCTTTTGGAATCAGGAAAGAGCGTTGTGACATCAAATAAGGAGCTTGTTGCCACATATGGTACCGAACTTTTGGAAATCGCACGCGCGAAAAACGTAAATTATTTCTTTGAGGCGAGCGTTGGCGGCGGTATTCCGATTATACGACCTATGCATCAGTGTCTTACTGCAAATAATATAGAAAAAATTGCGGGAATCCTTAACGGCACAACTAATTATATTCTTAATCAGATGATTAAGAACGGAAAAACTTTTGAGACGGCTCTTTTGGACGCTCAGAACAAAGGTTTTGCGGAAAAGAATCCTGCGGCGGATATTGAGGGACATGACGCGTGCAGAAAAATTGCAATTCTTGCTTCACTTGCGTCGGGCGCGATGGTTGACTACAATGATATTGACACAGAGGGTATAACAAATATTACTCTTGATGATGTTAAGTATGCTGACGCTATGGGCGCGGTTGTTAAGCTTATCGGATACGCGGAATTTGGTAAGGACGGTAAGATTTATTCTATTGTTTCTCCTATGGTTATAAAGAATGAAAGTCCTCTTTCAGGTGTTGATGGTGTGTTTAACGCGATTATGGTTACAGGAGACTGCGTTGGAAACGTAATGTTTTATGGTAAGGGTGCGGGTAAACTCCCAACCGCGAGCGCCGTTGTGGCTGATGTCGTTGACGCTGTAAAGCACAAAGAAAGAAGCAAAAAAATATTTTGGGAAAAGAAAAACGGAAATATTATGGCGGATAAGGACAGTAAAAAGTTTGCTTATTTTGTCAGAACAACAGATTCTGCCGATAATATTCAGAAGATATTCGGAAAGTGTGAATTTGTTGATAACATTGTTGAGAATGAATCAGCGTTTGTGACAGAGCCTTTGTCTAAGTCAGAGTCGGAAGAAAAGCTTTCAAAACTCAGTGATGTTGTAACAAATATCCGTGTATTGAATTAATGATAAAGCTTAGAGTTCCGGCATCAAGCGCAAATATGGGAGCCGGATTTGATACTCTCGGAGCAGCTGTTGGATTGTATAATCGTATATCTGTTGAGGAGATTCCCGAAGGTTTGGAAATCATAAATAAAAATGCCCGCGGTTTTGTTTCGAGAGATTCCAATAATCTTATTTATCGGGCAATGCTTGAAGTATTTAAGCATGTGGGATATGAACCGAAGGGTTATAAAATAATTCAGAACAGTTCTATTCCTATGACAAGGGGACTGGGCAGTTCAAGCGCTTGTATAATAGGCGGTATGCTTGCGGCAAATATTATTTCCGGCAGGACGCTTTCCTATAAAAAAATAATACATCTTGCGGCAAAGACGGAGGGACACCCTGACAATGTGGGCCCCGCGCTTTTCGGAGGATTCTGTGTATCGCTTACAGACTCAGACAGAACTATAGTTAAAAGCGTAAAGCTTCAAAATCATATAAAATTCGCAGTTATAATTCCTGACTATTTCGTTGCGACAAGAAAATCGAGAGGTGTGCTGCCGGAGCGGGTGGATTTTAAAGATGCCGCATATAATATAGCGCACGCTTCAATGTTTCAAGCGGCGATGATTTCGGGTGATATGGAATCACTGCGAGTAGCGGTGGGAGATAAGCTGCATCAGCAGTATAGGAAGAACTATGTTGAAGGTATGGAGAGTATTTTTGAAAAAACATATTCTTTAGGTTCTCACGCGACGTATCTAAGCGGTTCAGGACCTGCTATAGTATCAGTGCTGAGCGGCGAATATGAAAAATTTAAATTTGGTATACAGAAATATTTGAGAGAAAACTCTCTCAAGTGGAAATGTATGATACTGCCGATTGACAATGTGGGCGCGGTAGTTTCAGAGGTTTAAAGTGTTCGGAAAATAGTAAGAAACATTTTACGCTCTTTGAAAAACGCTCTCGGGCAGTGAAAGGAGATAGAGAAAAAGTATGGGACTTATAGTTCAGAAGTATGGCGGTACATCCGTCAGAGACGCGGAAAGAGTAATGAACGTGGCAAGACGTATTACGGACGCGTATAAGGCGGGAAATAATGTGGTTGTTGCAGTTTCAGCCCAGGGCGATACAACAGACGAGCTTATTGAAAAAGCAAAGGAAATTAATCCGAACGCTTCAAAGCGTGAAATGGATATGCTGCTTGCCACAGGTGAACAAATTTCAATTTCACTTTTGGCGATGGCGATTGAGAAGATTGGCTGTCCTGTAATTTCCCTGACCGGCTGGCAGGCGGGAATGAAAACGGATTCTAAGTATGGCAGCGCGAGAATCAAGACGATAGACGCTGAAAGAATCCAAAACGAACTTGACAGAAAGAGAATTGTTATTGTTGCCGGATTCCAGGGTATCAATAAGTATGATGATATAACAACGCTTGGACGCGGCGGCAGTGATACTTCCGCAGTTGCTCTCGCAGCGGCTCTTCATGCGGATGTATGCGAGATTTATACGGATGTTGACGGCGTGTACACAGCCGATCCGAGATTTGTAAAGAACGCTTATAAGCTTGAAGATATTTCGTATGATGAGATGCTTGAACTCGCGTCTTTGGGAGCGAATGTGCTCCACAATAGAAGCGTTGAGATGGCGAAGAAATATAATGTTAAATTGTCAGTAAGATCAAGTCTTAATAATAATGAAGGCACATATGTTAAGGAGGTAGAACAAGTGGAAAAGATGCTTGTAAGAGGTGTGACAAGGGATAATGACGTTGCAAGAATTGCTCTTTGCGGTGTGGAGGATACTCCGGGTAAGGCATTTACCGTATTCCGTATGCTGGCGAAGCATGGTATCAGTGTAGACCTTATCATTCAGTCAATCGGTAACAACGGAAAGAAGGACATAAGCTTTACAGTTACTGAGGAGGATCTTCAGCCTGTTCTTAATCTTCTTGAAGAAAACAAGTCTGTTGTTAAGGCTGATGAGATTAAGTGGACAAAGGACGTTTCAAAGGTTTCAATAGTCGGCGCGGGTATGGTAAATAACTCAGGTGTTGCCGCTACTATGTTTGAGGCTCTTTATGACGCTCATATAAATATCAGCATGATTGCGACATCGGAAATTAAGATTTCCGTACTGGTTGACAGAAAAGACGCTGAAGCGGCAGTTGTTGCAATTCATGATAAGTTTATGCTTAAATAAACACAGATAAATAGTATAGTGAAAACCACAAGGACGTGGCGCGGACGGACTGATTTCATATCAAGAGTCGGCATGCAGGCCTTGTGGTTTCGTGCCGTTAAAGTGGAGGAAACAGCAGTGGAAGATAAGATTATAGGCAGAAATCCCGTTCTTGAGGCAATCCGTTCAGGACGTAACGTGGAAAAAATATTAATAAAAAAAGGGAAATATGAAGGGTCTATTGTTCCTATTATAAAAAAAGCCAAAGACGCGGGTATTATTATCCAGGAAACTGATAAAGCGAAGCTTGACGCTGCCGCTGAAGGCGGAAATCATCAGGGTGTCGTGGCATATGTAAGCGCGTATGAATATTCTACTGTTAAGGATATTCTGCAAAGAGCCAAAGACAATAATGAGGCTCCGTTTATTATTATATGTGATAAGATAACTGATCCGCATAATCTTGGGGCAATATTGCGAACAGCTAACTGCGTAGGAGCGCACGGTATTATAATTCCAAAGAGAAATTCGGTGGGATTAAACAGTACTGTTGCAAAGACCTCCGCCGGCGCTGTGGAATATACGCCTGTCGCAAAGGTTACAAACATTGCCTCTGTTATCGACGAACTGAAAAAAGAGGGGCTGTGGATTGCCGCCGCCGATATGGACGGAGAGGAAATGTACAGCGTTGACCTCACAGGTTCTATAGGACTTGTAATCGGCAGCGAGGGAGAAGGAATCAGCAGGCTTGTAAAGGAGAAATGTGATTTTATCGCAAGTATCCCGATGTCGGGCAAAATTAACTCTCTTAATGCCTCAGTCGCCGCGGGCGTGCTGATGTATGAGGCTATGAGACAAAGAAGATGATGGATTATAAACAAATTTTATATTGTATATCAAATTAATAGTTAGGAGAAAAAATATGAAAGCAATAGTGACAGTTGTAGGAAAAGACCAAAAAGGAATAATCGCGAAAATAAGCGGTATTTTATTCGAGAATGACGTTAACATTCTTGATATTTCCCAGACAATAATGCAGGATATGTTCACAATGATAATGCTTGTGAATTTTGAAAGTGATACAGTAACCTTTAAGCAGTTAGTTGAAAAACTTGAAGAGGCTGAAAAGGAAATAGGTCTTTCAATACATGTGCAGCGTGAAGAAATCT
>CAJUEZ010000048.1 GCA_910585485.1 uncultured Clostridia bacterium | reverse complement strand
GCGTTTGATTTTGCAAATGTAAAACGCTCGCTCAGTATGTGGCTTCCGTACTTGATAATAATAATTTTCGGTATAGTAATGATTATTTACGGAATGCGCCGAAACAGAAGTATGTATTCAGCTTACTTTTTAGCGTATTTTATACTGAACACATCTGTCAAATACCCCATAAGCGGCTGCCGATATATGACCTGTATGATTCCGATGTTTATGTTTCTCGCTGATTTCACCACGAGACATGACCGCGCGGACGCGTGGATTACAGTTACATTTTCAATATTATTCGGAATATATCTTATAGCTTATTTTAACAGTCTTATTATATAAAAACTTATTTTGAAGGAGGACAAAAACTTGAAAAAGACACATTCTGCAAACTCAAAATATTCCGCTGTAATAACACTGTGCCTTTGCATTGCGGCTGTGCTGTTTATTGTGTATTCTTTCACCGGTCAATGGTTTTGGAAATATCAGCCGTATAACTCATATATTCTTCAGGCAAAGTCATGGCTTGGAGGCAGGCTTGACTTAGGACAAAACTACAAACACCTGGAGCTCGCTATTTTTAACGGCAAATATTACGTCAGTTTTCCGCCGTTCCCGTCATATCTTATGTTTCCTTTCGTGCTGTTCGGCTGGGATACGTGCGACGGTGTTATCGCGTTTGCTTCTTCAATAGCATGCGCTGTTTACGCGTTTAAAATCCTCAGACATTTTAATATAGAAGAAAAGAGCGCAATACTATTTGCTCTTTTCCTCACAATAGGCTCTAACTGGCTTATGACCGCCCAAAACGCGTGGGTATGGTTTATCGCGCAAAATCTATCGTTTACGCTTTGCCTCATGGCTATCTATTACGCGCTCAAAAACAAAGCCGCGCTTTCGCTCGCATTCTGGGCATGCGCTGTCGGATGCAGACCGCTTCAGGCGCTATACCTTCCGCTGCTTCTGTATATTATATTCCGTGCTCATAAACAAACTTCACCTGATGACTCTCTTTTGGATATACTAAAAAAGCGTTATCTCGCTCTTATTCCAATGCTTGTCATAGCCATTTCTTATATGCTGTTAAACTTTGCGCGATTCGGCAGTATTACAGAATTTGGTCACAATTATCTTCCTGAGTTCACTGAGGCAAAATATGGACAGTTCAGCCTGCATTATATAGGCGAAAATATTAAATCCATATTTGCTCTTCCGAAGATTGCAAACGGAATAGCGCAATACCCCGCTTTTAACGGTATGTGTATGTTTTTGATTAGTCCGATTTTTATATCGTATATAATATATGTCATACGCTCTTTTATACGTGACGAAAAACATGATGTGAAAATCACTTTACTGGTTATCTTAATTTCCACGGTTGAAATACTTGCCATTACCGCTCATAAAACCATGGGCGGCTCTCATTTCGGAAATAGGTATACAAACGATATTCTACCGCTTGTTTTCATCGGTCTCGCGACAGTATTGCCAAAAGAAAACAGCTGGAAACATTTCAATTATCCGCTGTTCTTGATGGGATTCACTTTAAATATAATCGGCACAGCAACTTATTTTATCAAATAAAAAATCAAGTCCAACCGGATATATTCATATTAAGGACATAGGCACACCTCCTCACGCAAAAAACACGTGGGTAAAGACCGACAAATCTTTTTATAATGTTGGGGAGAATGTAAAATTTACATTTGAGTATAAATATAGATTTATAATTAAGCTGCCCGACACTTCCATACAAGTGTCGGGTTTTAACGGCTTGATTTTATTTACATTATCGCGTATCCCTGAAACCACATAAGCATCAGATGCAGGCACAGCCCTCCCGATATTGTATACAGCAGGCATTTTATAATTTTATTATCTATGCTCGCCATAACTATATACATTACGATGCAAGAGGTCATATATCTTGCTCCGCTGAGCATCCATCCATGGAAATATGTCACAAGTGTATATACCCCTAAAAATGCCAGATATGATGTCCTTACCTTTTTATAAACACCAACAAATATAAACGCGACAGCCACAAAGAATAATATTATCTGCGGCCAGTAGATTATCATAGATAACCCATAATAATCAGAGCCTATATTATAGCTTGTACTCAGGCTGTCCGAAACCCATTTTGCGGTATTATACCACGGTTCTGCCGCCTGATGATTCACGAACGCAAAAAAATCACCCTGAACCACTTTATTTATACATAAGTATATCACGAATCCCATCGGAATAAGCAAAGCGCTTATTCCTTTTTTACAAAACTTCTTATCGCGCGTACAATTTATTATCCACTCATACACCACCGGCACTATAAGAAGCATTCCCTGCGACTTAGTAAGCGCGGCGAAAAATCCCGCTATTGACGCTGCGATATAATTTTCTTTGCGCGCATAATACAAAGTCATTACGCTGAGCATCAAAAACAAACTCTCCGTATGCACGCTTATAAAAAACATTCCGTACGGCGCAATACAAAGCAGCATAAGAGCGTCTATGGTTTTACTCTCCGAATAATCAATGCGCATCAGCTTATACAGGTACGCGCAAGCCACTCCGAATGTCAGATATGAAATAACCAATCCCGACCACACATAATTTCGTATCACAAAATACAAAACCCTCATAAGCATCGGAAACAGCGGATAAAATACTATTTTGTTAGCCGCGTCCCCCGCAGCCGCGTATCCGTTTTGGGCAATATGAACATAATGTACCGCGTCGCCTGTTGTTCCAAAAAACTCTGTAAGATTGATTTTTATTTCAAAACATTTCATCATCCATATGCCCGCCAAAAACAGCAACACTCTGCTTGCCAAACCGGCGGCAAAAACTATGCCGAAAATCTTTAGAGAATTATCTTTTTCTTTTTTTAAGCTTTTGTTCACTATCTTATACTCCTTATCAAAACGCTCAATATTACTCCGTTCGCTGTGACAAGCACAGCAAGAATAATTCTATTTATCACGCCGTTATTCAAAACCTTACTCTTATTAATCACATTCGCCATAAAATCAAACACGTTTAGCCTGTACAGAGGATAAATCAAAACTGATATAAATCCGATTTTGGACGACGCGCATGCCAAAACAGTGGCAGCAGCAAAAGACAGCATATTCTTTTTTTCGAGTGCAAGCGCCGATAAAAGTATCAGCATTAGTGAAAATGATATATAGGTCGGCGCAAACAGCATAAACGCGTAAGGCAAGTTTGCCGCCGCAAGCAATATATTCACACTTTTTTCTTTTGTGAATTTCCTGCTGAGCAAGCTATACAAAACACACGCGCTCACGCATGCGGAAGCAAAGCTTATAAAGCTTGCCGTCAGAAGATACTGATTAAAAACAATTTTGCCTATTACATTTACAATATAAGGATACAGCGGCATCATCAGTCCGTCCGCCGCGTGTCTTATATCAAAATCACAGCATAATCCAACAGTCTTTTTCACTCCCATGAAATTAAACAATGTATCAAATTCAAAAAAATTTACTCTGCTCTTTATGCTGTTAAATATCATCGCCGCTAAAAACAAATACACTGCCCCTATCGCAATAACTGACAACGATATTTTCGAGTATGCTATCACTGATTTTCTATCTTTGATTATGTTTATATCCAAAAAGAATTTCATGATAACCGTTGCCGCTGCGGCTAAAATAAACGCGGCTCCAAAACCGCCTATAAACTGCCCCATCTATATATTCTCCTTCTTAACATTTTCCCGCGCTTTTACATACTTCTGCAATCGGGCATATTGCGCATTTAGGATTGCGCGCGCTGCATATAGCCCGTCCGTGCGCGACAAACTGATGACACATGCGAAGCTGATAATCCTCAGGCACTATTTTTTTCAAATCCATTTCCACCTTTGTTGGGTCATCATTCGAGGTCAGTCCGATACGCTTAGCGATTCTTTTGCAGTGCGTGTCTACAACAACCGCGCTTTTCCCATATATATCTCCCAAAACCAGATTGGCAGTCTTTCTTCCCGTTCCCGCAAGACTTGTCAAATCCTCCATTGTATCCGGCACCTCGCCGCCGTACACGTCAATCAGCCTCTGGCAGCAAAGAATTATATTCTTTGCCTTATTACGGTAAAAACCCGCGGATTTTATATCCTCACATAACTCCTCATAATCCGCGTTCGCAAAATCCTCAACATTTTTGTATTTTTTAAAAAGCGTCTCTGTGACTATATTCACTCTCGCGTCTGTACATTGTGCAGACAGCTGCGTTGCTATAAGCATTTCCAGCGGTGTAGAATAGTTTAATGAACATTTTACATCAGGATACACTTTATCTAATATCTCGCGCATCTTTTCAACGCGTTCTTTCTTTGTCACTAAAATCCCCCTTTTCTCTTTTATTTTATTCAATTAAATATATTATACAATTTTCCTTGAAAATTTGCAATAAAACTCTTGCACTTTTTGTAAATAAATTGTATAATTGTAGGCAGAATTATTTTTTTAGGAAGGAAGCGAAAAAATGGAAAAATATGAAAAGATGAAATCTTTTGACCCCGAGGTCTACGCGGCAATTCAGGACGAAACAAATCGTCAGCAAAACAAGATTGAACTTATCGCGTCAGAGAACTTTGTTTCGGAAAGAGTTATGGAGGCAAACGGCTCGCCGCTTACCAACAAATACGCGGAAGGTTATCCGGCAAAACGTTATTACGGCGGCTGCGAACACGTGGACGTTGTTGAAAATCTTGCAATAGAAAGAGCAAAGGAACTCTTCGGAGCGCAATACGCTAATGTACAGCCTCATTCAGGCGCGCAGGCTAATATGGCTGTATTTTTCGCGCTGCTTACACCGGGCGACACAGTTCTTTCAATGAGTTTGGCTCACGGCGGTCATTTAAGCCACGGTTCACCTGTTAATATGTCAGGAAAATATTTTAATATTGTTCCTTATGGTGTAACGGAGGATACAAACACAATAGATTATGACGAGGTAAGACGCATTGCTCTTGAATGTAAGCCAAAGCTTATTCTTGCGGGTGCAAGTGCTTATCCGCGCGTTATAGATTTCAAGAAGTTTGCCGATATAGCAAAAGAAGTCGGCGCATACTTCCTTGTTGATATGGCTCATATTGCCGGTCTTGTAGCTGCCGGCTGTCACCCTTCTCCAATGCCTTACGCGGACGTTGTCACAACAACAACTCATAAGACATTAAGAGGTCCGAGAGGCGGACTTATCCTTACAAACAATGAAGAACTTGCAACAAAAATAAACAAAGCTATATTCCCCGGTATACAGGGCGGTCCATTGATGCACACAATCGCAGCAAAGGCTGTATGTTTCAAAGAAGCGCTTGACCCAAGTTTTAAGGAATATGCCGAGCAAGTGGTTAAAAACGCAGCGGCGCTCGCTAAAACTCTTATTGACGAGGGTTTCAAGCTTGTTTCGGGCGGCACTGACAATCATCTTATGCTTGTTGACCTGACCGATACTGACGTCACAGGCAAAGAAGCCGAGAAAATGCTTGACGAAGTTGGAATTACTGTTAACAAGAACGCCATTCCTTTTGACACGAAGAGCCCGTTTGTAACAAGCGGTATCAGAATAGGTACTCCCGCGACTACCTCAAGAGGTTTCAAGGAAGACGATATGGTTGAAGTGGGCAAGCTTATCTCGCTTACAATCAAGGATTTCGAAAAGAATAAAGACGAGGTTATGACAAGAGTTAAAGTTCTTTGCGAAAAACACCCTCTATATAAATAACAGCTGTTTCAGGCGGATTTTGATTTTTTTTCAAAATCCGCTTTTTTTCTCTTGACAAGTATTACTTTTTATGTTAATATGTAATAGTTGTATGGCTCGTTGGTCAAGCGGTTAAGACTCCGGCCTCTCACGCCGGCAACGAGGGTTCGATTCCCTCACGAGTCACCAAAATATAATACTAAGAATAGCTTATTTATGCGATTCTTAGTATTTTTTTTATTTTCTTTTGACCCTAATTTGCACACAATTACATTTTAATCATTACTTCCACCGCATTAGCTTAGCGTTTTTGTTATCCTATTTTTAGGAAACTGTAACATTATGTAAATTGAATATTGGAATATAATATGTTATGATAAAATCAGATTTTTACAGGTGGTGATAACATGGCAAAAAGACCGATTACGTATCAGGTTAGTATGAAAAAAATAGAAGACTACATGTCAGATACAAAGCGGAGTTTTTTTCGCAAGCCTGATTTTACACGGCTTTTAGACCCTGCCTACAGAAAATATCTTATAAAAAGAACTGTCATATACATCTTTCTATCCGTATTTTGCACAGCGTTTTTACTTCTGATGTCCGCATCAACAAGTCCGCTTTATTCGGATTACTGTGACGGGGATTCCAGTATTTTTATGATAATCGGCAAAGCCATGTCTATGGGTAAAAATGTGTATACAGATTATTTTGACCACAAAGGACCTATTCTGTTTTTCATAAACGCGCTCGGATTTTATATGACAGGCTCAAAAACCGGTATTTTTATCATACAATGCGTTATGCTCTCTTTGACGTCAATATTTATGTATAAAACGGCGCGAATATTCACAAAAACTATACGTTCTGTAATATGCGTATTCATAACAATACTCGCTTTCACCTCGACAATAAGCGATGGCAATCTCAGCGAGGAATATTGCATGCTGTTCTGCGCAATAGCCATATATCTTTCCGTCAAATTTATGACTAAACACCCTGACGACCCTCACCCTGAAATATACATGGTCATATATGGAATATGCTTTTCCGCATGCGCCTTTATACGCATAAATAACGGAATTATGATTGGCGGCATTATTCTTGTGGCTCTTGTTACGGATCTTATAAACGATCGAGCACGTCATATGATAAAAAATATATTATTTTTGCTGCTCGGTATGGCAATAGTAGCCGTACCTGTTCTCTTGTATTTCATTATAAAGGGCACAGTTGGTGATATGCTTTTTGCCACTTTTGTGTTTAACTTTAAATACGCAGCGGAAGGTTCTGCCGAAAAGACAGGCTCCGCAATATCCCTTCTTGTACAGTGGGCGCTCCCAATTCTTGTGCTTATATTGGTTTCAACAATATTTGCAAAGCGTCTCGGTTCCAGAGTTGCCTCGCTTATAACAACAGTTTCGGTATTCGCTCTTATACCAATAATGATGGGATTTAATTACACACATTATTACACAACACTTATACCCCTTATAACGCTGTATACGGCAGTATTCTTCTTTGTCGCGGGAAACAGAATCACAATACTTTCTATTATATTATCCGCGTCAATGCTGCTGCCGCTTTACAGCTATTTTATAACTCTCCCCTCTAACATTGAGATTTACACCACAAAATTGTATAAGCAATATCATCCCGAAATATACGGAGATACTCATTCAGATATTTATCACAGCGCGCGCTTTCTTTCAAGCAAAATACCTCAGGAGGACAGAGACAGCGTGTTTGGTTACGATCTTTCCTCGGCATGGTTTCTCTACGCTGATATTATGCCATGCTACAAACTGTTTACACTTCAGGAATCCTGGGCATCTCATTACCCTGAATTTGGAAGACAGATAAATCAGATGATTATTGACGATCCTCCAAAATGGATTATAATACACAATATTGATATAATTGAAAGCACGCAATTTTTAAATCTTCTGAATAAAAACTATGAACAGGAATCCTCGTACAAATACGATTTGCTATATAAACACAAATAGAAACTGCCCGATACAAAATAAAATGTATCGGGCAGTTTTTATACCGAAAATTCTCTGCGATTGCGCGTTATTTCACCCTTAAATATATTGACATAAAAAAGAATATATTATATAATATTTGTATATTTTTACCCTGATAAAAGCGTACAACCCGCTTGAAAAGTATATTGAAACATTTTCTACTAATCGAAAGGATAGCTGTAATATGAACAACAAAAATCCCGATAAGCAAAAGATTCTCATTGTAGATGATTCAGAAATGAACCGCGCGATTTTGTCTGAAATGCTTGGATCTGAATACGAAATACTTGAAGCCGAAAACGGCGCGCAGGCAATAGAAATACTACAAAAATACAGTATTGAAATATCACTTATACTGCTTGATATTGTCATGCCTGTAATGGACGGATATGAGGTTCTTAAAATCATGAACAGCAAACGCTGGATTAAGGATATTCCTATAATCATGATTTCAGCCGAAAGTTCTCCCTCTTCAATAGACCGCTCATATGAACTTGGCATTACTGACTTTATCAGCAGACCTTTCGACGCTTCTATAGTGCGCAGAAGAGTTGTCAACACGCTTCTTCTTTACGCGAAGCAAAAAAGGCTTACAGATATGGTTGCCGATCAGATGTATGAAAAAGAAAAGACAAGTAATCTTATGATTACAATACTCAGCCATATCGTTGAATTCCGTAATGGTGAGAGCGGTATGCACGTTCTGCATGTTCAGGCTTTTACTGAGATTCTTTTGAAGCGTCTTATGCAGATTACCGATAAATACAAACTCTCCTCAGCCGATATTTCTTTAATCACAAACGCGTCCGCGCTCCATGATATAGGAAAAATATCCATTCCCGATGAAATACTGAACAAACCGGGACGTCTTACTGATGAGGAGTTTGCTATAATGAAAACGCATTCATCTGTCGGCGCGGCTATGATTGATGAAATGCCGTTTTATAAAGATGAGCCTTTGGTAAAAGTCGCGCACGATATTTGCCGCTGGCATCATGAGAGATATGACGGACGAGGCTATCCTGACGGTCTGAAAGGTGACGAAATTCCTATTTCAGCGCAAATAGTCGCCTTGGCAGATGTTTATGACGCTCTGACCAGTGAGCGTGTTTATAAAAAAGCATATTCTCACGATGTTGCGATGAATATGATTTTGAACGGTGAATGCGGAACATTTAATCCGCTTCTTATGCAATGTTTAAAAGACTCAGCGGCAAGTATTCAAAACGAACTTAATTCCAACTCCGTGCTTCATCACAGCGAGAAGGAAATAAAAAATATCGCCGATGAAATACTTCGCTACGATGAACTTTCATCATCACAGCAGACTCTTCACATGCTTGAAACAGAACGCATTAAAAATGATTTCTTCTACTCTGTTTCAACGGAAGTACTGTTTGAATACACCGTTCTCCCCTCTACTCTTACACTTAATGAGTACGGAGCACAAAAGCTTGGATTGGAAACATTTACATTGAATCCATCGGAGGACGAAAACGTTCTTTCGCTTATCACCTCTGATGATTTGAAAGAATTATCAAGACTTATCCATGAAACAACTCCGGAAAATCCCGTCTTGCAGTATGATTGTACTTTAAGCGCGAAGGATGGTACAAAAAAGACGCATATTATATGCCGTTCAATATGGTCCATGGACGAAACTCCGAAATATGTGGGAGTTATAGGAAAATCAGTAGAGATGTAGAATTTATACAGCAAAAACAATGAATTTTGAAAGGATTTTTTATGACTTTAAAAGAATGTTATGCCAAAATAGGCGGAGATTATGAGGATGCCTCCGCGCGTCTGATGACAGATAATATAGTAGCCAAATTTGCAATAAAATTTTTAGACGACACAAGCTATGACACACTTATTAAATCATTGGACAGCGGAGATTATGATGAGGCTTTTCGGGCGGCTCACACAATTAAGGGAATTTGCCAGAACCTCAGTTTTACAGCGCTTTTCAATTCGGTAAATCCTTTAACGGAAGAATTGCGCGTCGGCGCGCCTTCAAGCCAAGATCTTATCACTAAGGTGACAGAAGACTATGAGCGCACTATTTCCGCCATAAAAGAATTTCAATCTGCAATTTAAGCATGACTATTTAACTTGAAAGAGGTGTTTTTTTGAAACAGGATAAGAAGTTAAGCGACGAGGAACAATCTCGAATGTCGAAAAGAACCACGAGATTTTTGATAGTAAGCCTTATTATAATGATTGTCGTATCGGTAAGCGCGCTATCTTTATTCGCGCTGACAATTAACCAAAAAAGCGAAAAGGCTATTAACGAGGTCGGAGACCTTTATATGCATGGAATGAGCAACAGACTATCGGACCATTTTGCGACCACAATCAATCTGCGTATAGCGCAGGTTGAAACAATTGTACGCAACACGCCTCCTTCCGACAACGAGGCAAACACTCCTGATATTATAAACAAGCTTGCGCAGGAGGGCGCGATACGTGATTTTGACTCCATCATGCTGTGTACTCCCAACGGCGAATTTGAAACTATATATGGTGCGCCTGTTGAAGTTATTGACCCGTCGCCGTTTTTCACCTCGCTTAATAACGGTGAAAAAAAAGTTGCTGTGGCACATGATGAAAGCGACCAAAAAGTTGTGCTATTGGGCATTCCCGCAAAATATCGTATGACAAACGGCGAAACCTCCGTAGCGTTGGTAGCTTCTATTCCCGCGGATTATATAAATCAAATCCTGTCACTTGAAGCTAACGATTCCCTTACATATTCACACATAATAAGACGCGACGGAAGCTATGTTATAAGAAATATTGATTCAGACGAAAATAACTATTTCACCAGAATTATATCTACTTTTTCCGTTCTTGACGGCAAGACTGCCGAGCAATATGTCGAGGAATTTAAGCAAAAGATGGAATCCGACGAAGATTATTCCGCAATTATGGTGGTAGAGAACGAGCGCAGACATCTTTACTGTACGCATCTTCCCTATTCGGAATGGTATCTTGTAACTGTCATGCCGTACGGATCGCTTGATGAAACGGTAAGCACACTTGCAAACCGTATATTTCTGCTGCTGTTTATATCATTGAGCACTATATTGCTCGTGCTTGCTATCATATTCTCAATGTATTTCAGACTAACGCAAAAGCAGATTCATAATCTTGAACTGATGCGCGAGGAAGCGCTTAGCGCAAGCAAGGCGAAGAGTGAATTTTTGTCTAATATGAGTCACGATATACGAACACCGATGAACGCCATTGTCGGCATGACTGCAATAGCAACCGCCAACATAGATAACAAGCATCAAGTTCAAAGCAGCCTCAAGAAAATTGCTCTTTCAAGCAAGCATCTTTTGGGACTTATAAATGATATTTTGGATATGTCTAAAATAGAGAGCGGTAAAATGACGCTTTCTATGGAGCAAATCTCCCTGCGAGAAATTGTTGATAATATTGTAAATATTGTTCAGCCTCAAATCAAATCAAAAAATCAGAAATTTGACGTGTTTATACACGATATAGAAAATGAAAATGTTTACTGTGACAGCGTCCGTTTAAATCAGGTATTATTGAATCTGCTTTCAAACGCTATCAAGTTTACTCCGGATGAGGGCGCTATAACTCTTTCAATGTACGAGGAGGATTCTCCTAAAGGCGAGGATTATGTGCGAATGCACCTCTACATCAAAGACACAGGAATCGGAATGTCTCCTGAATTTAAGAAGAAAATTTTTGATTCCTTTGCTCGTGAAGATAACAAGAGAGTCCATAAAACAGAAGGCACCGGTCTCGGAATGACAATAACTAAGTATATTGTTGACGCTATGGATGGCACCATAACAGTAAACAGCGAAGTTGGAAAAGGTACGGAGTTCCATGTTATGCTTGATTTAGAACAAGCCCTTCAAACAGAAGAGGATATGATTCTGCCGGACTGGAATATGCTTGTTGTAGATGATGACGAACAGCTATGTATAAGCACAGCGGCTTCGCTTAAGGCAATCGGTGTAACAGCGGATTGGACTCTTGATGGTGAAACAGCGATAGAACTTGTACAAGAACGTCATCAAAAAGGCAATGATTATCACATTATTCTGCTTGACTGGAAACTTCCCGGCATCGACGGAATAGAGACAGCGCGTAAATTGCGCACTCAAATGGGAGATAATATTCCTATACTGCTCATATCCGCATATGACTGGGGCGAAATCGAAGCCGAGGCGCGCGAGGCGGGTATAAGCGGATTTATTCCAAAGCCGTTATTCCGGTCAACACTGTATCTTGGATTAAAGCAATATACAGACATATCTGACGAAGAAAAGAATAATATCAACAATCATAAAACAGGATTGGAAGGCGCAAAAATACTTGTCGCGGAAGATAACGAACTCAACTGGGAAATTGCGGAAGAACTTTTATCCTCTCAGCTTGGACTTGAAATGGAAAGAGCCGAGAACGGTCAAATATGCGTGGATAAATTCACCAATTCTCCCGAGGGGTATTATGACGCGATTCTTATGGACATCAGAATGCCTGTTATGACAGGTTATGAGGCTACAGAAGCTATACGCTCCGTTAAGCGTAATGATTCTGATATTCCTATTATAGCAATGACAGCTGACGCTTTCTCTGAAGATGTTAAGAAATGTCTTGACTGCGGAATGAACGCGCACGTTTCTAAACCTATCGACATAGCGGAAATCACAAGAATCCTGAAAAAATATCTGCGCTGATGATTAAACAAAAACTTATGAACAAAAAAACTGACACATTAAGATGTGTCAGTTTTTTTGTCTTATTCTATCACACTCGCGTCTCTGCCAAACATGCTCCTTATATTTATACTACCGAAGTCATTCACGCGTTTTCCATCAATCAAAAATTGCACACTGTCTATAGCGTCAAGTTCTGTCAAAGAATCAACAATAGAGTAAACTGCCATTTTCTCCTGTTCCGCGCTGCCGGTATTTTTATCAAGGAAACTGGATTTAAAGTTCACAAAACATATATTATCGGAGGTTTCCACACTTATAAGCACTGTGTCTTTACTCAACGCTTTTGACAGTTCCTTATTTGAAGGTCCCTTTATAAGTTCGTTTATAATATACTGCGCCAACGGCTGCTGGTCGGTAATCTTTATACTTCGCCTTTCCCTCACAAGCTTGTTTCTCGCTTTATTTGGGAAATACAAAATAACTTCACGAGTTTCACTATTATACGCGTCCGTCGGCAGATTTATATCCCCGTCTGTAAGATAACCTATTATTGACCCGTCGGCGGACAATATGTCCTTTCCCTCAATAATAACCTTGACACTGTGGATTCCGTCAATGGCGCACAGCGATTTTACTACCGCGTAAACTGCCAGCAAATCTTTTGTATTGTTTCCGGTGATAAACTCACGGGAAAAATTTACTACTATGTGCTCGGTTTCCACCTCGCCTATCGACAAAAGTTTTGTTTTCTTTTCTATAATTTTTACGTGCTTTCTGTTTTCAGGTCCGCCTATAAGTTTTTTTATGACTGTTTCAATTAAATCCTGTCTGTCACGATATTTTATTTCTCTGCTTTCAGACACTATCGCGGTTTGAGACTCGTTAAAGAAATACAAATCACCGGTATACTTTTCGCTGTTATAGTCGCTTCCTATAATAGCTACTATAATCACTACCGCAACAACTGCTGCCACCGCAAGGACAGGTATAACCACCTTCTTATTTTTCATTATATCCCCCCCCTATTTACGTTATAAGGCAGCCTTACAGTAAAGATACTTCCTATCTCTGAGGCTTTTGTAACATCTATTGTTCCACCGTGCATAAGCACCGCTTCCTTTGTTATGGCAAGTCCAAGACCCGTACCGCCCGTATCACGTGCTCGAGAATCGTCGAGTCTGTAAAAACGCTCAAATATTCTGTCTCGCTCGCCCTCAGGTATTCCCGGACCGTTATCTTCTATTTTTATAGTCAGATAATTGTTGTCAGACGTTACATCAATGTGTACAAAGCCGCCTTCCGGCGAGTACTTTATGGCATTATCCGAAATATTATAAATCGCCTCATATATTTTATCATAGTCAAGCAACATAGGCTCGAATTCCATATCGTGATAATTGGTATAAATAACTATATCCTTGGAATCTGCAATAGGCATAAGCTTTTTCACCACATGATTTATCAGCATTTTTATATCTGTTTCAGAAATTTTAAGCGCGCCTCCTCCGACATCAAGTCTTGTCAGAACAAGCAGCCTTTCCACAATTCTCGTCAGTCTGTCAACCTCTTCTGACATATCTGTTAAAAATTCTTTTACCATGGACGGTTCAAGATTGTCCGAGGATACAAGACT
>CAJUEZ010000047.1 GCA_910585485.1 uncultured Clostridia bacterium | reverse complement strand
GTTAATAACAGAAAAAATAAAGGCTGCCGCAAACTGCGGCAGCCTTTAAACTGCGTATTGATTATGAATCCGTATTTATCATCAATCTTGCTGCGGAACTTCTTCCTCAGCGCTTTCTTCGGTAACAAGTTCCATACGGTTTATAGAAACCTCATAAGCCGTTTTTGTTATTGTCTCCTCATCGCTTATACGCTTTTGATAAGTTCTGGATTGTATTCTTCCCCATATTTTAACATTATCGCCTATATTCATATTTTTTGCGAAGCGCGCGTTACGTCCCCATGCGATGATGGGTATGTAATCGGACTTGTTATAGCTTCTGTTTACGGCAAGCAAAATATCTGTTATCTCACGACCGAAAGGTGTTGTTCTGTAAACCGGCTCTTTGCATATGAAACCGTTTAGATAAAGAGTGTTAGGATTCTTGTTTTCGGTCTCGTCATAATGCATAATATCCTTTGCAAAAACTGTTAGAAGAAGACGATTATCGCCGTCCTCATAGCTGTTGTAAGAGCGGAACTGACCTATAACTTCCACTGTGTCGCCTATTGCATACTCGCCGTCCATTATCAGTCTTTCTGATACCATTATGCGAATATCGTCAGCAGTGCCGCTTAGTCTGGCAACTTTTACAGTGCAGGTGTAAAATTTCTCACTGTAAATCTCATGATTAAAGACAAATTCGTCCTCGATTGTTCCTATGATTGTTGCCTGATTGTTTGATACGTTGTTATCCATTTGTAAAAAACCTCCTCTGTAGTAATTAAAATTCTCTTGTCATCAAGTTATATTTATTCTGCCTTTAATGTTTTTATGCGTATTAATTTTAAATATATTATTCCGATATATCCGTCTTGATATTCACAGGATGATTATTTTTTTTGAAATAGCAACAGACAAATATTGACAGCAAATCATATATTATATATAATACATTTACATATTATATAATAATATTTTACATTTGTAAAGTAGTAGAATGAATGAAAAATAAAAATATTTTAAAAAATTATATCGAGGGTATATAAAGATTGGGAAAGGAGTCTTTTTATGCTGCATATTTATTGCGGGGACGGAAAAGGAAAAACAACAGCCTCAATAGGACTTGCCGCGCGTATGGCAGGACACGGCAAAAAAGTGCTTTTCGCGCAGTTTCTCAAGGGCGCGCCTACGGGAGAGACTGAGAGTATTGAAAAAATCGGAGTAACAGTAATAAGGTGCGACAGGAATTACGGCTTTTTTATAAGTATGAATGATTGTGACAAGGCGGAAATTACAAAATGTCATGATGAGAATCTTAGATATATATTTGAAAATATGAATAGTTTTGATATGATAGTGCTGGACGAGATTTTCGCGGCATATAATTATAATCTGGTCAATAGGAAGATGACAGAGGATATAGTGAATCAGTACAGAGGCGAACTTGTCATGACAGGCCGTGAGCCGGAAGACAGGTTTATTGAAAAGGCGGATTATGTGTCTGAAATAAAGAAGATAAAACATCCTTATGACAAGGGTATTGGCGCGAGAGCGGGGATTGAGTTTTGACGCAATTCTCTTTTTTGCATTCAAATTTTATAATTTATTTATATTTGTTTATAAAATGTTTATAAATGTATTATATAATGTTTATAAAGAGTAGGTAAAATAGAAATATAAGGTACCTTATGAAAATAAAAGTATAGGGAAAGGAATGATTAATATGAAGGCGGCTAAGAAAAAAGCAACAATGGCAGTCGGCATGATATTGGGCGTTACGATGCTTGCGGGAGCGGCATTTGCAAGTTACACCACTATGGGTGGTTATGAAGCGGGAAAAACGGCGTTTAAGGGACTTGCTGATAATGAGAATTACACTGCCAACTCAGAGATTAAACTTACTGTCGACGGAAAGGAAATTGCGAAAGCAAGCACTGAGGAACTTTATGACCGTGACGGTGACGTAAAACTCAGCAGAAAGGACGTAAGCGATTCGTATGTTGACTATATATCTCCTGTTGGGAGGTCAGAAAGCGAAACGTATGTTCAGGACAATACTAGTATAAGTATATACACTAACAAAGATGGCAAAAAAGCAAGCACTGTATATGACGGCAAAGCATATTTCAGAAAAGGCGCGTTTGACATTCTTGGTGATGCCGGTGAAAAAGACAAGGAGAGCAGCGCCAAAATAATACGCTTTGCGGAATTGTTATGCGACACTTTGGTGGGTGATTTGAAAAATAATATAGTGTATGTTTCAGGTGACGATAATACATCAACATATGAAATCAATCTTGACGCGGTTCAGATTCCGGAACTTGCAAACGCAGGACTTGAGGCTATGTTTACATCAGTATCAAGATTTGACACGGACGATCCGTTTATGATTCTCGGAAGCAGTCCTATTGTAAAAAACGCGTCTCTTCGTTTTAGTGTTGACAGCCAAAACAGACTTACCGAGGGTAAAGCTAACGTAACTCTTAGCGGAAGCGACGCATCCGGCGAAAATCATGAGGCTTCAGTGGACATTGCGGTTACAATGTCGGATTACGGAACAACAACGCCAAGGCGAGTGGATGTTTCAACGCTTCCCAATCCGAGAAAATATCATGTGACATCATCAGAAGACGGCAGTTATATGATAAGTGAGCTGGTAGACGAAGATGGAAATGTAATAGGTTATACGTCTGATGGCGATGTTGAAATTAACGAAGTGAACGATTAATTAAGATAAGTATAGGGGCGAGAAATATGAATGTGGTTGAAATAAATAATCTAACAAAGCTTTATAGAAATAATCGCGGAATCAGAAATGTATCTTTTACCGTGCAAAAGGGTGATATTTTGGGTTTGCTCGGACCAAACGGTTCAGGTAAAACCACTATTATGAAGGCGATGTTAAATCTTGTAAATTCTACGGGTAATATAAGCATTTTCGGCATGGATCTGCATGATAATATTGAGGAAATCATGATGAAAACAGGCGCGCTCATAGAATCACCCGCGCTTTACAAGGATATGACAGCATATCAGAATATAAAAATGAACACGGCAATGCACTCACACATAACCCGTGAGAGAATTGAGAATATTCTGGATACTGTGCATCTTCTTCCTTATAAGAATGATAAAGCGGGAAGGTTTTCGCTTGGAATGAAGCAGAGATTAGGTCTTGCAATCGCGTTGGTTACAAGCCCCGAACTTATAATTCTTGATGAACCCGTAAACGGACTTGATATTGAAGGTGTTGTTGAGATAAGAGAAATCATAAAAAAGCTGAATAAGGAGAGGAATGTCACATTCCTTATTTCCAGTCATATGGCAGGCGAAATTGAAAAGACCTGCAATAAAGTGGCAGTAATATATGAGGGCGAGATTATATCGCAGGCAACAACTGAGGACGCGCTGCGCCTGCACCCGTCAATGGAGGATTATTTCCTTAGTATAGTAAAAGACAGAAGAGGTGAGATTATCATATGAACGCGCTGTTATTGAATACCAAAAGTGAACTGAAAAAACTTCTCATAAAGAAAAAATATCTTGTGCTTACCATATTAGGCGCGGTGATATGCTTATTGAGGCTCGGCGGAAATATGCTCATAGCCAAGGTGTCGGGCGGGGATGTTGTAATAAAAAGCAATATGATTATTTCAATGCTCGGTTTTACTGTTGATATTCTCGTTCCGCTTATTATTTTTATGGCAGTGACTGATCTTTTTGCAAGTGAAATTCAGGAGGACACCATGAAAGCGGCGCTTATGCGTCCGCAGACAAGATTCAAGGTTATGACTGCAAAATATCTTGCCGCTTTCTTTGCCGGCTGCGCGGTGATGCTTGTGATGTTTGTTGTGTCTTTGTTAGTGCAGGTTTTATCGGGTAATCCGCTGAGTGATATACCAAGAACACTCTTGATATATGTGGTGGATATGATACCGCTTCTGTCAATCGCGGCAATGGCGCTTTTATTAAATATGATTTCCAAAAGCCCAACTCTTGCGATGCTTTTGTGTATAGCGGCATATATATTCTTTAAATATCTTAATTATTACGGATCCACAATAGGACAAATGATTTTTACCGCTTATTCCCAATGGCATAAAGTTTGGATAGGCACGCTTCTCCCATTTGGCGCGCTGATTTCAAAGATTGGTATTTTGTTCGGTTCAATCTTGATTTTGTATACATTATCGTATATAATATTTGACAAGAAGGATTTTTAAAGGAATAAATACGGTTATATACAATGAATATAAAAAAAAGATTCACATTGTACAACATCATAATGCTGATAACACCTATTTTATTAATAGGTGTTATTTCAGTGTGTTTTCTTATAATCTTTATACTAAAATACCCGGTTGAGGAACTGAATATTACGCGCGCTTCCATGCTTGATTTAGAGGTGTTTTCTCAGGCGTTGGGTGAGTTTTTTAAAAACAATCCGAGCGTGCTATGCTATGTGATTTTATGGATGGTTATCTGCGTTCTTCTTATTGTTATCTCGACAACCGTTACGACGCGTATCATGACGGAGAGCGTAAAAAAACCAATAAACGACCTTGCAAAGGCGGCGGAATATATTCGTGCGGGTAATTTGGATTTTGAGGTTTTGGGAAGTGATTACAGCGAGATTGATAATTTGTGCGTCAGTTTTGACGCTATGCGAAGAGACCTGAAGCACTCAAAACAGCGTGAGGATTACATGAAACAGGAGCGCAGCATGCTTCTTGCAAATCTGTCGCATGACCTAAAAACTCCTATAACCTCGATAAAGGGGTATATTGACGGAATACGCGACGGCGTTGCTGACACAAGCGAAAAAATGGACCGTTATCTTGACACTGTTTACGCGAAAGCGGAGATTATTGACGATATGGTAAATAATCTTTCAATGTTCTCAAAGCTTGAATTGTCAAGATTGACATTCCAATTTGACAAGGGCGATATAAACGCGTTTCTGCGTGATTTTATTGAGGATTACAGACTTGATTTAGAAAAAAATGAAATTAAGCTTGTAAGCGATATATCCAAAGAACGCGCGATTGTAAAATTGGACTATGAAAAGATGAGCAGAGTGTTTGCAAATCTTATTGATAATGCCGTAAAGTACAGAAATGAAAATAATCCTGTTTTAGAGATAAGTTCTTTGATTCGTGATGGAGGTGTTTATGTATGTATCAGCGATAATGGCATTGGCATAGACGAGAGCGAGATGGAAAATGTTTTTAATGGTTTTTACCGCGTGGACAGTTCAAGAAGCATTAAAGGCAGCGGACTGGGACTTGGCATTGTCAAGCAGATTGTTGAAAAACACGGAGGTAAAATCTGGCTTGAAAGCGGCGGTTTGGAAAAGGGAACAACAGCTGTGGTGTATTTGCCGATATCTCAATAAGATTGCAGATATTGCCGCTTTTTTAACCGCGCGCCTGCGCGTGAGAACATAGGCTCGGAAACGGAAACGCTTTTTCTGCCGTTAATAAATTCAAAGGAGGAAAAAATGAAAAAAGTATTAATTATAGAAGATGATAGCGCTATTGCGGAACTGGAGCGCGACTATTTGGAAATAAACGGTTTTGAATGTGAAATTGCCCCGCGCGGCACGACAGGTCTTGAGAAGGCGCTCTCAGAACATTTTGACTTGATTATTATAGATATTATGCTGCCGGGCATGGACGGCTTTGAGGTCATATCCGAGTTAAGAAAAAAGAAACAGATTCCTGTTATTTTCCTATCGGCAAAAAATAGCGATATCGATAAAATACGAGGCTTGGGACTTGGAGCTGACGACTATATGACAAAGCCGTTTTCACCGGGTGAACTTGTGGCGCGGGTGAAGGCGCATATTATGCGCTATGACTCGTTGACTCACGGCAGCGATGTTATAAAAACGGGTTCTCTGACTATTGACAAGGACGCGCATAAGGTTCTTATCCAAGATAAGGAAATATCATTTACCGCCAAGGAATATGACTTGCTTTTATTTCTTGCGGAACATCCAAACCGCACTTTCTCAAAAGAGGTTTTGTTTGACAGAATATGGGGCATGGACGCTGTGGGAGATGTGTCAACCGTAACGGTTCATATACAGCGGGTGCGGGACAAGATAAATGCGGAGAATGAAAAACATATAGAAACTGTATGGGGAGTAGGCTATAGGTTTAGGCTGGATTAAATTGCTCAGTTAACTGCCAAAGTCATCGTGGCTGTACAAAGGGTATTGTTCATGATACCTTTGGCAGTAATCTGAACGCTTTTCGTGTAGTTTTTTTTAAAGGAGAGATGGGAATGAATCAAAAAAGCGTGCTTATAGGAATGTCCGGAGGTGTTGATAGTTCTGTTGCCGCTGCTCTTTTGAAGGAGCAGGGATATCACGTAATCGGAGCGACAATGAGACTATGGACTTATTCGGATAGCTGTGACATAAATCATGAGGGCTGCTGCGCGGAAAGCGCGGTCGAGGACGCGCGCCGTGTATGTGACAAACTCGGTATTGATTTTTATGTGATGAATTTTAAAGATATGTTTCGGGATAAGGTTGTTGACTACTTTATTGATGAGTATAAGCGCGGCAGAACGCCAAACCCGTGTATAGCGTGTAACAAGTATCTGAAATTTGACGCGATGCTCAAAAAAGCGCGCGCGATGGGTATAGATTATGTCGCTACCGGTCATTATGCGAAGATTGAGCGTGGAGCAGACGGAAAATACATACTCCGCGCAAGCGAGGCGGCAAAAAAAGATCAGAGTTATGTGCTTTATAATTTTACACAGGAACAGCTTGCGCATACGCTTATGCCGCTCGGCGGTTATAATAAGGACTGGGTGAGAAAAAAAGCCGAGGAATTAGGTTTAGGAGTTGCGCATAAGAAAGACAGTCAGGAAATTTGTTTTGTCGAGGATGATGATTATGCGAAATTTATTATAGATTATTCGGATTATAAGCCGAGAGAGGGTGATATTCTTGACACTAACGGCAATGTAATCGGCAGACACCGCGGACTTATTTATTATACTATAGGTCAGCGCAAGGGTATAGGCGCGTATGGCAGACCGATGTTTGTTATGAAAATTGACGCGGAAAACAACACGATTATTCTTGGTGAAAAAGGTATGGAGTTTTCAAAAGAACTTGTGGCAGACGACGTAAATTTTATTTCAGGTGTAAAGCCGGATAGGGAAATATCAGTCAGCGCAAAAGTGCGTTATCAGGCAAAGTGTGCGAAAGCAACGCTTTATCCAATGGAAGGAGACCGTGTGAGGCTTGTGTTTGACGAGCCGCAAAGAGCGGTAACTCCCGGACAGGCTGTTGTGTTTTATGACGGGGATATAGTTCTCGGCGGCGGAACAGTGGAATAGACAAAATAAAACAACCGCTTTTAAAAAGCGGTTGTTTTATTTTGTATCGAAATATAAAATCCGAATATTCCGAATGTAAAGTCATATTACCGATAAACTGAGATGCTGAAAAATTGATTACTAAAAGTTGCTGCGAAAATTTGAGCCACTTGCATTGTTTTGGTTGTTTGGAATCTGATTATTGCCATTGTTATATGGCGGATATTGATTGTTAGCATTATTATATGGCGGATATTGATTTGTGTTGTTAAAAGAGCCGTGCATGTTGCCGTTATTTTTTGAAAACAATGAAGCGCCTATAGTGTAAAGAATAGGTGTTACCAATGCCACAAACAATCCTATAAACCCGGACACAATAGAAATTCCTGCATATGTATCAAGATCATCAGCATATCCGGCATATCTTGCTATATTTGACAATGATTCTGTTAAAGAGAAAGCGTAAAAAATGTTTAGAATTCTTTCTATAAATATAAGAATAATAAGAACTATTCCCATAGCCATGCAAATTTTGGCTTTTGATTTTTGCTTGCAGTATGCCGTGCCGAGTATGCCTGTAGTTAAACCAAATATGGAAACAATAGCGCTGAACATCAATACAAGCCACATCAGTCCAAAGTTAAAAACGGAGGATGAAATTCCCAAAGCATAATTGTTTAAGGAAGCTTGCATTCCTATCAGCCAAAATATACTGACACATCCCAATAATATTCCTATACTGTAAAATACTATCAAAAGTATTCCCGAAACTTGTAATAATTTTTGACCCCTCATAATTAAAACCCCCATTACTTATATATTTGTCTAATATTGTAACATAAATATTTTTTATAGTTAAGAAAAATCGTGGCAAACACACATAACAGTTTTTATACTGCTTTCCCGTGTTTTGTCTTGACAAAAACGAGTTAAAATGCGATAATAATAAAATGGAATAATTTTTCTTCCAAAATACCATATGAAAGGAGTGTGTATTTGTGAAAACAATAGCAATAGCGGCTATTGCGATAGTACTTATCATTGCGCTTATGCTAACGTTTAAAGCAAAGCTTGTCGTGGAAAAGGTACTTAAAAAAGAGCCGGAGGAAGGAATGGTTCTGCGAGTCAAATACATCGCTCTCGGACTGGTAGTTATCGCATTTTTGGCGACATTTATTTTATTAAAATAAAGGAGTTAATTAATAATGGAAGACGCAAAAAATATAGCAAAAAATTATAATCCCTCGGAATTTGAGGACAGACTATATAACGAATGGGTAAAAAACGGTTATTTTCACGCGGAGGCGGACGAAACAAAGACGCCGTTTACAATAGTTATTCCGCCCCCGAACGTTACGGGACAGCTTCATATGGGACACGCTCTTGACGAGACCTTGCAGGATATTCTTATCCGATACAAGAGAATGCAGGGCTATAACGCGCTATGGGTCCCGGGTACTGACCATGCCGGCATTGCTACGCAGGCTAAGGTTGAGGCGGAAATCCGTGAAAAGGAAGGACTTTCACGCTATGATTTGGGACGCGAGAAGTTTTTGGAGCGCGTATGGGACTGGAAAAGAATGTACGGAGACCGTATTGTAAACCAGCTCAAAAAGATAGGCTCATCGTGTGACTGGGAGAGAGAACGCTTTACAATGGACGAGGGCTTGTCAAAAGCCGTAAAAGAGGTCTTTGTAAACCTTTACAATAAGGGGCTTATTTATCAGGGCTCAAGAATTATAAACTGGTGTCCGCATTGTATTACGGCGCTTAGCGACGTTGAGGTTGACCACGAGGAACAGGCAGGTCATTTCTGGCACATCAAATACCCGATTAAGGACAGCGACGGATTTGTAATAATCGCTACAACGCGTCCCGAGACGCTTTTCGGCGATACTGCGGTTGCGGTAAATCCGGAGGATGAGAGATATAAGGATTTAATCGGAAAAACACTTATTCTTCCGCTTACAGACCGTGAAATTCCTGTTGTTGCGGACGAGTATGTTGACAAGGAATTCGGAACAGGCTGTGTTAAGATTACGCCTGCGCATGACCCGAACGACTTTGAGGTTGGTTTAAGACATAACCTTCAGCAGATTAAGGTTATGAATGACGACGCGACCATGAACGCATACGCCGGCAAGTACGAGGGAATGGACAGATACGATTGCCGCAAGGCGATGATTAAAGACCTTGAAGATATGGGGCTTCTTGTAAAGGTTGAGGATCACAGCCATAATGTCGGTCAGTGCTCGCGGTGCGGTACGACAGTCGAGCCGATTGTTTCAAAGCAATGGTTTGTTAAAATGAAACCGCTCGCACAGCCTGCCATTGACGCGGTAAAGAATAAGGAGACAGTATTTGTTCCCGAGCATTTTGAAAAAGTATATTTCCACTGGCTCGAAAATATACGCGACTGGTGTATTTCGCGTCAGCTATGGTGGGGGCACAGAATACCTGCCTTCTACTGCGACGACTGCGGTGAGATGGTTGTTACAAAGGACGAGAAGCCTGTTTGCCCGAAGTGCGGCAAAGAAATGCGTCAGGACCCTGACACGCTCGACACATGGTTCTCATCGGCGCTGTGGCCGTTTTCAACGCTCGGCTGGCCCGAAAAAACGGAGGATTTCAAGTATTTCTATCCGACAAGCGTGCTTGTAACGGGCTATGATATAATTCCGTTCTGGGTAATGCGAATGATGTTCTCGGGACTGGAGCATACGGGCGAAGTGCCGTTTAAGCATGTGTTTATTCACGGACTTGTCCGCGACAGTCAGGGACGCAAAATGTCAAAGTCTCTGGGCAACGGTATTGACCCTCTTGAAATAATTGAGCAGTACGGTGCGGACGCGCTTCGCTTTACGCTCGCGACAGGAAACGCACCAGGAAACGATATGCGTTTTTATAACGAAAGAGTTGAGGCTAGCAGAAATTTTGCGAATAAGATTTGGAACGCTTCGCGTTTTACGTTGATGAACCTTGACATAACGGAAAACAAGCTTCCCGACACCGCTGAATTGCAGATGGAGGACAAGTGGATATTGTCGAAGTATAACGATGTTGTAAAGGCTGTCATTGAAAATCTTGACAAGTTTGAACTGGGCATTGCTCTTTCAAATCTCTATGAATTTATCTGGGATAATTTCTGCGACTGGTATATTGAGCTTGTGAAGCCGAGACTTTTCGATAAGGAAAATCCGACGGCGAAAACGGCGCAGTATGTGCTGACATACGTTTTGTCGAACACGATGAAGCTTCTGCACCCGTTCATGCCGTTCATTACCGAGGAAATATGGCAGCATTTGCCGCATGAGGGCGAGAGCATAGTAATCAGTTCCTATCCGTCATATGACGAAAGCCTGCATTTCAGGCAGGAAGTTGAGGATATGGAGCTTATCATGCAGGCTATATCATCAATAAGAAACCGCAGAGCGGAAATGAATGTTCCGCCGTCAAAGAAGGCGAAGGTTATAATCGTCACGGATAAGACGGAAGTGTTCAAAAAGGGCACGGCATTCTTTGAAAAGCTTGCTTCGGCGAGCGAGACAGTAGTTCAGACGGATAAGAGCGGTATAGATGATAACGCCGTGAACATTGTTATCCCGTCGGCAGAGGTTTATCTGCCGCTTGACGAGTTGGTTGATAAGACCAAGGAACTTGAACGTCTTAACGCTGAAAAGAAAAAGCTTGAAGGCGAGATTAAGCGTGTAGAGGGCAAGCTTAATAACGCAGGCTTTGTCGCAAAAGCGCCTCAAAAAGTAGTTGACGAAGAAAAGGCAAAGGGCGAGAAATATAAGGAAATGCTTGAAAAGGTTCTTGAAAGCATAAAGAATATGGAAAATATTTAAGCAATAAATGGTTATGTTTATGAAGGGAAGTAGGCGCGTAAAGAAGATAATAACGCTTATATTGGTAACGGTTATGCTTGCAATACCCTCGTTTAATGTATCCGCGGATAATGCGGAGAAAATGTTGTATGGAATTATAATGAGTTTCATACTGTTCATATTTCCGGCAGATGGGATATGGAGGATTATGAGTTCGGTCAGGCGCTGTATGGTAAAATATATCAGCGAGGCAAAATCTTTGTCTGTCGGCAGCAGAATAACTTCAATCGGAGATGCCGCGTTCATAGGCCTTTACATGGCGAGTGATGTAAATATCGGTGATGATGTTAAAGGAATAGGCAGCTATGCGCTCAGTATGTGTCACTCTATGACGCGAATCAAACTGCCTGCTTCTCCTAAAGAAATTGACGAGTAAGCGTTTTCACACTGTTCAAAGCTTGAGAGTGTGTCTATTCCCAAAACCGTAACCAAATTCGGAAACGGCATATTTTTGGACTGTGAAAAAGTGCGCGTAATTCGTGAATCGGAGCAGAATGAAAATAATGTCTGATAGTAAAAGACTTATTCAAAATTCAATGTTAAAACGTGCGGAATTAAAACTTTATAAAAAATTGACAAAACATCTTGACATGTATATGTAAAATAAGGTATAATAGATATGTTGCATAGTACATGCAGTTTAGGTCCATCAAGTCCGTTTTTTAGAATTGACTTGCCGGAGGGAGGGAAACAACATGTCTGAAGTAAGAGTAAAAGATAATGAATCATTAGATAGCGCGCTTCGCAGATTTAAGCGTCAATGTGCAAAGTCGGGTGTCATGTCTGAAATCAGAAAGCGTGAGCATTACGAAAAGCCAAGCGTTAAGCGTAAAAAGAAATCTGAAGCAGCAAGAAAAAGAAAGTTCTAATTTTCAGAGCGTAAGGAGATGACTTTTGATGTCTTTAAAAGAGAAACTGGCAGAAGATTTAAAGTCGTCAATGAAGAACAAAGATGTTGTCCGTAAAAACACCGTGCAGCTTGTGAGAACAGCTATTTTGCAGGTTGAGAAGGACAAAAAAGTAACTCTTGAAGACGAGGATATATTAGAAGTAATTGCAAAGCAGTTAAAGCAGCGCAAGGATTCGCTTCCCGAATACGAAAAGAGTGGCAGAGAGGACTTAATCTCTCAGTTAAAACAAGAAATGGAAGTTTTGATGGAATACCTTCCCGAACAGCTTAGTGAGGAGGAACTTCGTCCTATCGTTGAAGAAACGGTTAAGGAAGTAGGTGCCGAATCTATGAAGGATATGGGTAAGGTTATGGCGGTTGTGATGCCTAAGGTAAAGGGCAGAGCAGACGGCAAGGCTATAAGCGAAATCGCTAAAAGCCTTTTTAATTAAAAAGCTGTTGCTTTTTGAACATGTATAATATTATAGAGAGAGCTTTAGGCTCTCTCTTGTATTTCATTTTTGCTGGTATAGCTCAGTTGGTAGAGCAGCTCATTCGTAATGAGCAGGCCGCGGGTTCGAGTCCCATTACCAGCTCCATAGGAAAACCGCTTAAACACTGCGTTTGAGCGGTTTTTTTGTTTTTGCTTATACCTTTGTATCAGGGCTGAATTTTGCGTTTGACCGAGATTTGACCGCTACGAGAAAGAAAACAAAAAAGAGGCGGTAAGCTCCGCCCCTTAAACAGTCTTATAATTCAATTGCGGGTTTAACATATTTTCAAGCATTTCTGAAGCCATTGCGTCCGCTGACTGTATTGCGTGGGTGTATATATTCAATGTCGTACTTTTATCAGCGTGTCCCAGCCTTTTTGACACAGTTGCTATATCTGCACCGCCTGCTATGAGCAACGTGGCTGAAACGTGGCGCAGGGTATGAATATGTATGTCTGGCAGATTATGACGCTTTATGAAGCCTTTAAACCAAGATGAAACAGTATCAGGGTGTATGACACCGCCCATTGTATCTGTAATTACTTTCCCGCTGTTTTTCCATACGTCCCCTAAAGCAAGTTTGATTTTCATTTGATTTGTTTTGTGCTGTTGTAATATCTTTATCATTGCAGGCGGTATGCGTATAACTCTATTAGATTTTTTTGATTTGGTGGTATCTTCGTATATGCCCTTATTCGGGACGTACTGTATAGACTTTGTTATATTCACTATACCTGTTTTAAAATCAATATCAGACCAATTCAGACCGCACAGCTCCCCGCGCCTCATTCCCGTATATAATAACAGCATTACAGCCGTTTTATACTTTAGAGGCTCTTCATCAAGACAGCGTATCAGCTCCGCCGTTTCCTTTTCGTCCAAAACAACAGGCTCTTTATGCTCAGCGTGAGGCGGTTTTACTCTCTGGCAGGGATTAGAGGGTATAACCTGCCACTGTACCGCCGTTGTGAGTATAGAGGATATAAGACGGTGCATTTTGGCTATAGTGTCATTTGACAGGCATTTGTCACCGTCTACCGCCTCAAATAAATTCTTTTTGCCTATAGAGGCGGTAAGTCTGTCTGCTGTCCTCTTTGATATATTTTTGCCTTTTGTGCATTGATAAATACAATATTCAGATACCCCTGAAAGCTCTGACAATTTCTTTTGCGTGAGATTATGAGCCTTTAATATTTCTTTAAAATTTTCGCCGGCTTTATATTTTATATCAAGACGTATTCCTTTTTCGCCGAGGTTATTGTACAGCTCCATAAGATGATGAGGCTGAAGCCTGCACAGCCGTATATGACCGATAGCGGTTATGATACGCGGTAACAAATTGTTATAGCCTCTTATAGTTTTTGCCTTTAACTGCTTTTCGGCGTAATCACTGAGCCACCGTTCCGTAAATTCGGCAAAGGTTATATTGCCGTCAAGGAACTGACCTGTCATACACTTTTCCTCAAACAGTACCTTTTGTCTTTCAAGCTCTTTGTCAATCTGCTTTTGTGTCATTCCCTCTTTAGGCTTCCAAGTCATAGTCTTTTCGATATGCTTACCCGTAACATCATACCCGCACGATACGCGTATTTGATAGGTATTCCCTCTTTTTCGTACT
>CAJUEZ010000046.1 GCA_910585485.1 uncultured Clostridia bacterium | reverse complement strand
ATTTTGATTGCATATTAAAAAGGACATAATCGTAAATGATTATGTCCTCATAAAAGTCCGCAAGACTATTTCTAATCTATCGGACTTTACCTCCTTATTAACCCTCACCTTCGTTTGACGGGAATTTTTTCGTTCAGTTACATTTTGAATATTGTCTTTACAATACCTCTTAGACACTTTGGAACCTTGACAACAACGATTTTCATAACTATAACCCCTTTCTACCACTTGAACAAACACAGATACCCAAAAATAAGCAGGAAAACCATCTCTATTACAGCAACGACCGCTATAGGAAGAAACGCTCCTGCAATGATACCAAGGCAAAACGATAATATCGACAGTCCTATGGCTTTTGAGCACCCTTTCATGCAGAAATTAAGCATATATCCCACCTCTGTAGCTATTTTAATATATAATATGCCGCTTGGGAAATAGTGTGCGTAAAAAATATAAAAAAGACAGCTTCAAATAATGAAACTATCTTTAATCTTCATCATCCATGCCAAGAAAATAATCTGCCGAGACCTTATATAATCTGCACAATTCAATCATATGGCGTATCGGCAGTTCATTTGCTCCACGCTCATACCTTGCGTACATCGTTTGTGATGTGCCCAGTATGTCAGCCACTTCTGACTGCGTTAAATCATTGTCTTCTCGCAAGTCTTTCATTATTTTTCTGTATTTCATTTAAAACACCACACATATTTATTATATTATTATAGTATCATAGGTTATAAATCTTATTAACCATGCAGTAAAAATGTTTACTATTGACATCTATATAATTATATGATATAATGTAATAAAATATTTAAAGGAGGGTATTGTTATGGAGCCTAATGTAGTCATATGGCTTGTCGGGATAATCGCGTTTATTATTTTGGAAGCTGTAACGTACCAAATAGTCAGTATTTGGTTTGCCTTGGGCGCTGTAGGTGGTCTTATAGTGACACTTATGGGGAAGCAGTTCGGTATACAAATGACGGTTTTCCTCATAATATCTGTAATTTGTGTTTTAGCATTGCGGCCTCTGTCTAAAAAGATGATTAAAACAAAAAATGTGCGGACCAATTCCGACAGTCTGATAGGTAAAGAAGTATTTATAACTGAAGAAGTAAATAATCTTCATGGGAACGGTAAAGGAATAATTAACGGAATGACGTGGTCTGTGAGAAGCGCAGATGATTCGTTAATATCCGAAAATGAAGTAGCATCAATAGAGGATATAAAAGGTGTCCATCTTATTGTTAAAAGAAAAGGAGAATAATTATGCCTATAGCAATTCTTATTTTAATATTATTAGTATTAGTAATTTTAATCGCAAATATCAAAATAGTTCCACAGGCGCACGCGTATATTATAGAAAGATTTGGCGGCTATCATACGACTTGGGGCGTTGGACTGCATGTGAAAGTTCCATTCATTGATAGAGTAGCAAAGAAAGTCAATTTAAAGGAGCATGTTGTAGATTTTCCACCGCAGCCTGTTATAACAAAAGATAATGTAACAATGCAAATTGATACAGTAGTGTATTACCAGATAACCGACCCTAAGTTGTTCGCATACGGTGTGGAAAGACCTATGATGGCAATAGAAAACCTTACAGCAACAACTTTAAGAAACATCATAGGCGACTTAGAACTGGACGAAACACTTACCTCGCGCGATACAGTCAATACAAAAATGCGCGCTATTTTGGATGAGGCAACTGACCCTTGGGGTATTAAGATTAATAGAGTTGAACTAAAAAATATCATGCCTCCTGCCGAGATTCAGGATGCCATGGAAAGACAGATGAAAGCCGAGAGAGAAAGAAGAGAAAGCATTCTTCGTGCCGAAGGGGAAAAGAAATCTGCAATTCTTCTTGCGGAAGGAGAAAAAGAATCCGCAATTCTTCGCGCCGAGGCAAAAAAGCAATCGGCAATAAAAGAAGCGGAAGGTAGCGCTGAAGCGATTATAACGGTACAAACAGCCGTTGCTGAAGGTATTCGCAGAATAAATGAGGCAAAGCCGGGAGACCCGTATATTGCTCTAAAGGCGCTTGAAAGTTTTGAAAAAGCCGCTGATGGCAAGGCTACTAAAATAATAATCCCTTCTGATATGCAAGGTTTGGCAGGATTGGCAACATCTATCAAAGAAATTATGAAAACTGACAAATAAAAATTCAAAAAACCGAATTATTAGACAAATTAAGCATTTGCGCACCATAATAACAGAAACAGCTCCCAAAATTTATTTTTTGGGAGCTGTTTCTATATGTATTCTGTCAGTATCTTTAGAAAGTTTTTGCAAAATTGTTTTCACTTCATTATTATCGCTCTTATTTATAATTGTTACAATGCTTTGCGGATTAGCACTGAGAGCAGAGCGTATTAGTCCTTCGATATCAGAGATATGTTCTTCGTGTATCTCAACGATAATTCGAGACACTGCGGTATTTTTAAGAAAACATCTCATGATTTCTTTTACAAAAAAGTATATACCAAACACGCAAAATATCATTACTACCGATAAAATGCACATATTAAGCATTTCTCACACCTCCAATGTTATATTATATGCCAAAAACAATGGTTGTGTTATAAATACATTTATATTACCGCATTTTCCATAAGATTAGTTAATGTCCAAAGCCCGTGCTTATGATGCTCAAGTCCGTTGCTGGAATAACAATACTTTGATAAAACCTTAAAATTATAATCTCTGTCAAACAAATCTAATGCGACTTTTAAAACGCATGCACCGGTATTAAATCCAATTATATCAATTTCTGCATTACGGGGAAGGAAAGAATAGTCCAAGAGTCCATATGAGATTTTTTCAATGACCATATCCGCTTCAAAATCTAAGTCTGAAGCGTCATCAATTAAATCAAACCAATTACTGTATCTCACAAAATTGCTATTCTGTTTATTCTTGCATTTAGTAGCTATTATTTTATTATAATCCTTATTAGCAGTTGACGTATGAACAAAATTTAAGATTTCTTCATATTTTCCGTCATTATCCGCAAATTCACGTTGAAGATCCACAACAAACAATATTTTCATTTCACTTACTCCTATTCTGTTTATATATTATATTCATTTTTAATATTTTAAATCAAAATTATTCTTTCTAAAATAAAAAACTTAGAACAGACATTGCTATTCTAAGTTGATTTTTGGAGGAAAGGATGGGATTCGAACCCACGGATGCTTTCACATCACAGCATTTCCAATGCTGCGCCTTCAACCTCTCGGCCACCTCTCCAAATACCTAACCATTATACCATTAAAACAATAAAAAGTCAATAGCGCAAATAATAAAAAGATAAGCATATCAATACTTGATATGCTTATCTTTAATATATCCAACAATTTATTTTTTCTTTGATTTATTAGATTTTCTCTCTTGTGCAGCCGCTGCTTTAGCTCGTATATTTGACTCTTTCCACGAAGCCCAAAATGTGCTTGCGATAAAGATAGAAGTATATGCACCGGCAAGTATACCGATTATAAGAGGCAATGCAAATTCCTTAATAGCTGATACGCCAAGGAAGTAAATAAGAACAATGGTTATAAGCGTTGTAATAGTAGAATTTATTGTACGACCCATTGTTTCGCAAACACTTCTGTTTACAAGTGCTGAAACAGTTTCGTTCTTTTTTCTCGCCTTCATATTTTCCCTGATTCGGTCGAAAATAACAATAGTGTTATTAATCGAATAACCGATAACCGTAAGCATAGCCGCAATAAATGTTGTATTTAGCGGGATATTTGTAATTGCATATACTGCTGCCATAACAAAAACGTTAATAGCCAAAGCAATAACTGCCATAACAGCGCTTCGCCATTCAAAACGTATAGCAATATATATCAGAATACAAAGTATCGCTATAAGTGTAAAACCAAGCGCTTTTCTCTGTATATTCTGACCAAAGCTTGCAGATGCGGAACTCGCTGTAATATCCTTATCCTCAACATTATATTTTGTTTTCAAAGCGCTAATAATCTCGGCTTTAACATTCTCTTCAACCGGAGGAGTTTTAATAACCGCAATATGACTGTTTTCACCGGTCTGAACTGTAGCTTTTACATTATCTGTTGTATTCTCTTGAATCAACTGCGCAATTTCATCACTGTTAAAATCAGTTTTAGTATCAATCTGCATTCTTATTCCGCCCATGAACTCAACGTCAAAATTGAATCCCTGATGAAGAAAATACATAACTATACCTACAACAATAATTAGTGCGGGAAGAATTACAAATTTCCATCTGTTCTTAGTTAAATCTTTCATTATTCCGCACCTCCTTTATTAGCTTTTGTATTATAGAATAATTTTCTGTTTTCTATGCCTATACCTGCCAGCTGCTTAAGCAAGAACTTGGTGATAACAATTGCAGTAAACATACTCAATATTACACCGATTGCAAGAGTTGTTGCAAAACCTTTTACTGTGCCTATACCTGAGAAAAGAAGCACGACACATGTGATAATGGTTGTAATATTTGAGTCCAAAATAGCTGAAAATGCCTTGTTAAAACCTGATGCCACCGATGCTTTTATTGTTTTGCCGATTCTGAGTTCTTCTTTCATTCTCTCGAATATGATACAGTCAGCATCGACAGCCATACCTATAGAAAGCACGATACCCGCTATACCTGAGAGACTTAGGTTTATGTGGAATGCGCCCATTGCCAAACCAATAAGTCCTATATAAATGGCTAATGAAATATTAGCTATAAGTCCAGGTATTCTGTACATGATAACCATGAATATCATTATAAGAATAATACCGATAAGAGCGGCAAGCTGACTTGTCGGCAAAGCGTCTTTGCCAAGTTCCGCTCCAACTGTTTCCTGAGACGCAATCGTAAGATTAAACGGAAGCTGACCCGATTTAATTTTATTAGCCAGATCCTTTGCAGATGCCGCGTCAAAATCACCTGTGATTACGCATGACTCGCTGTCAATAACAGATGAAACTCTTGGTCTTGAAACTTCCTGTCCATCCATCTGAATAGATATAAAATTGTTTCCGGTGCCGGCAGCCGCTGCGATTCTTGTCGCATCAGCAAATTTCTGTCTTGCCTCTGGAGCAAATTCAACAGTTACATGATGCGAAGACGCGCCGGAATTATCCGTCTGACCATATTCATATCTTGCGTTCTTGATGTCAGTGGCACCGTCAAGGACAACCTCTCCGGCAGCGTTATTAAATGTCAGTTTTGCCACATCTCCAAGTAGTGAGGCCGCATGATCCGTTTCAAATACTGACGGTATTTCTACTGTGATTTTGCCTTCATTAACATCGGTAGAAATACGATACTCTGTATAACCTGCTGAACTTAAACGCGTTTCAAAAATAGTTTTAACTGTGTTTAGATCAGACTCGTTTGCTGAAATTGGATTTTTGTTTTCATCAGCTGCCTGGAAGGTAATAACAGATCCGCCTGCAAGGTCAATACCTTTTTTGATTCCCTGTACCTGTCCTTTGCTTGGGTCGCCAAACATGCCATCGTACTTATATCCTGCTACGTTAAATCCTATAAACGCAACATAATTTAGTACTATTGCAATTATGACAACAAAGGCAAGGGTTAGTATACTCTTTTTTTTCATTTGCTTATACATTCCTTTCTTTGCATAGGTTCTTATTTGCTCATTAAAAACCCATTTTAAAATAGCATAAAGATATTATACAACTAACTAACCTGTTCGTCAATACTCTTTTTATTACTATAATATGACAAAAAGATTGCAAAAATGTCACAGCAAGCAAAAACAAGACATATTTGAATCGCTTTTGACAATATTATTGATTAATCTGAGTCGATACAATTTTCAGATTAAACGGAAGCTGACACGATTAGATTTGGTTAGCCAAGTCCTTTGCATTATCGGCAGTAAAATCACCTGTGATTACGCATGACTCGCTGTCTATAGCAGATGATACTCTTGGTCTTGATATTTCCTCTCCGTCAATAACAGCCTCGCCGTCAGCATTGACAAAGGTGAGATTTGACCGCATACAAAAAAGTTCACAAACCGCATCAGTTTCAAACACATCGGGTAATGACACTGTTAAATATGTATTTTTGTTTCATGGATACACCTCCTGTACTTTTTTTTCGTTATTATATTATGAATTGATTTTTTTTGTCAATAATACGCATATGTTCAAAATTATACTTGACATATTGCACTTTTGATATAAAATATAAAATATAATGGAAAATAGGAGAAAATCATGGACAGAAAAGAAAAAATCTTTGCATATATCAGTTCTAAGGAGTATATTCCTCTTAAATTAAAAGAACTTATCACTATGCTGGATGTACCGAATGATGATGAGATAGAATTTACGAACATTTTAAACGAGTTATGTATTGAAGGAAAAATATATATCAGTAAAAAAGGGCGATATATAGCCATAGATAACGAATCAGCGCATATAACAGGACGTCTCTCGTGCAATTCAAAAGGATTCTTCGGATTTTTAATTTGCGATGATGCAAAAGAGGAAGATGTTTTTATATCCGGAGATAATATGGGAAACGCGCTTAACGGAGATAAAGTTCTTGTACATCTTGACAAAAAAAACAGCAAATCACATCATCGTGAGGGGCATGTAGTAAATATTCTCGAAAGATATAATAAGACTATAGTCGGAATTATTTATAAAGAAAAGGACGGATATTATTGTCTGAGCCCTGATAACAGACAAATATATACAAAAATACGAATATCTCCCGAGAAGATGATGACAGCTAAAATAGGGGATAGAGTAGCTGTAAATGTCACTAAATATACAGATTCCGGTAAGGTTTTCGGAGAGGTCATAAGCGTTCTTGGGGAAGAGGAATCTTTAAAAAGCTGCGTGGAAGGTATTATAATCAGTAACGATATCAAACAAACGTTTGATAAAGAAACTATTTATGAATCAGAAAAAATACAGCAAACAGTAAATCCCGAACAAATCGAGAATAGAGAAGATCTGCGGGACGCGCTTATTTTTACTGTTGACGGAGATGATGCGCGTGATTTTGATGACGCTGTTTCACTTACAATAGACGAAAACGGAAATTATTATCTTGGAGTTCATATTGCCGATGTTTCAGAATATGTTACCGACGGCAGCGCGCTTGAACATGAGGCATATGAAAGAGGGACAAGCGTATATCTTGCAGACAGGGTAATACCAATGCTTCCGGAGCGCCTTTCAAACGGCATATGCAGTCTGAATCCCAAAGAAGATCGACTTACATTGTCTGTATTTATGGAAATATCCGGAGACGGTCATGTCGTCAATCACAGATTGTCTAAATCAGTTATATGTTCAAAGGAACGCATGACATATAATAATGTGAACAAAATACTGGAAGAAAATGACGAAAAACTATGTGAACGCTATAATTACATGATTCCCACACTGAAGTTAATGGAAGACCTCGCGCAGATACTTCGTGAAAAAAGAATACAGCGCGGAGCGATACAATTTGATTTTCCGGAAAGCAGGATTATTGTGGATAAGGACGGAGAACCTATTGAAATTGCCAAAGAGGTGAGGGGAGTCTCTAATAAGATGATAGAAGAATTTATGCTGGCGGCAAATGAGACTGTTGCTGAGTATGCGTTTTGGGCAGAACTTCCTTTTATTTACCGCAATCATGAGGCTCCATCGCTGGAAAAGATTATGGCATTTAATGAATTTATCACAAATTTTGGATTGTCTATAAAAGGAAAAATAGACAGAGATAATCCTATACATCCCAAATCACTGCAAAAAGTGCTTGATGATGTCACATCAACACCGGAAGAAAGAATTGTTTCATCGACTATGCTTCATTCATTGATGAAGGCTAAATATAGTGAGGAGAATTTAGGGCATTTCGGTTTGGCGGCTAAATATTATTGTCATTTCACTTCTCCGATAAGACGGTATCCTGATTTAGCAATACACAGGATTCTAAAACAATTTATTGACGGAAACCTAAACAACGAACATATACCATATCTCAAAAATTATGTCACAGCAGCAGGAAAGCAGTCAAGTGAATGTGAAATAAACGCGGAACGCGCAGAACGTGATGTCGATGATTTGATGAAAACTGCGTATATGAGCAAATTTGTGGGTGAAATATTTCAAGGAATTATTTCCAATATAACAAATTTTGGTATGTTTGTGGAACTTGAAAATTCGGTAGAGGGACTTGTCCGTCTTGAAAATATGTCAGATGATTATTATATATTTGATGAAAAAACAAATACGCTTATCGGAAAACGTAAAAAAAGAATATATAAAACCGGCGATAGTGTAAAAGTAGTAATCGCTAAAACGGATATTTTGCTTCGCCAAATTGATTTTGTTCTTGAAAGAGATGCGGCAAAAAAGCTTCTGCAAAGCTTTGAACGTAAAAAAGCACCAATAAAAATAAAAAGAAAAAAAGATAAGAAGAAGTTTGCTAAAAAATATAAGAGAAAGAAATAAGAATGATGGACAAATTTGAAATTATAGTTACGACATTGTTTGGACTTGAAGCCCTTACGGCAAGAGAGGTCAGAAGACTGGGATACACTACTTCCTCAGTTGAAGATGGCAGAGTGACATTTTACGGCGATTGGGAAGCTGTTTGTCGCGCAAATATGTGGATAAGAACGGGCGAGCGGGTTCTTATAAAAATTTCGGAATTTTCAGCAGTGACATTTGAAGAATTGTATGAGAAAACAAAATTAGCCGAATGGAATACTTTTATCGGTAAAAATGATTGTTTCCCGGTAAAAGGTTTTTCACTAAAATCCACTCTCGCAAGCGTTCGGGATTGTCAGGCTATTATAAAAAAAGCCGTAGCGGACAGATTATCCGAAACCTACGGACTTTCTTGGCTTCCGGAGGACGGAACTTTATATCAAATACAATTTTCAATACTTAAAGATAAAGTAACCCTTATGATAGACACTTCAGGAGAAGGACTTCATAAAAGAGGTTACCGCCAAATATCGAATATCGCGCCATTGAAAGAAACACTTGCAGCCGCAATGGTAGAACTAAGCCATTGGAAATATGAATATCCTCTTTGCGATCCGTTTTGCGGTAGCGGAACTATTCCTATTGAAGCTGCTATGATAAAGAAAAACATTGCTCCCGGAAAATCAAGAAAATTCGCATTTAATAAGTTTTCTCAAATAGATGATAATTTGTGGAATAGAATAAAAGAAGAGGCTGTTGCTGCAGAATGCGATATTCCTCTTGAAATACACGCATATGACATAGATGACAAAACTGTTCAACTCGCCAAAGACAACGCTTTTAAGGCAGGAGTAGGGGAGTTTATTGTAACCCTTCAAGGAGATGCGAGGAACATAACTTTTGACATGTCTTACGGAACAATTATTTGTAATCCGCCATATGGAGAAAGAATAGGCGAAGTTAAAGAGTGTGAACAGCTTTATAAAGATATTGGATTCAATTTCAATAAATTAGATAAATGGTCTTATTATATACTTACGTCAAACGAAAATTTTGAAAGGCTTTTCGGTAGAAAAGCAAACAAAAAACGCAAGTTGTATAATGGAATGATACGATGTAATTTATATCAGTACTTTGGAGAGCGTCCTCCTAAAAAATAACGCTGCACAATAACGCTGCCACTTGCTCCAATCTGTCTTGAAGCAAGCGCATAGGCAAAGATTGTCCGAAGGGATAGATTTGCAAACACAAATCCAAGTAATATAAATCACTCGATATAAATTTTTACAGCAGTTCAATCTCAACAATTAATATTTGCAATGAATAAGTGGTCTAAATTGTTTTTCGTCACATAAAAAAAATCAAAACTGGGGTTCTCATAATGTCGTGCAAACCTATAAAAACAGTATCAGTTGTTATTGATACTGTTTTTTATATACTAAGAGGAGGTACCTCAATAAATATTTAATAAGATATAAGTGGGTAAAGCTATTGTGTTCGTGTTTACCGGAGGGCAATATGATATTGGATGTGGGGCAAGAATTATGTGAGAAATTTTATATATAAAACAGATTGACATAATATAGGTTAATATGGTATAATATGTGCGATTATATTTGTACTCCACAATTAAGACTATACTGACGTAGCTTTAATTGTGTTTTTATATGCAAGAAAAAATTAAGGGGGATTTCCTAAAATGAAACGAAGAATACTATCTTTATGCTTAGCATTATCCATGCTAATATCGGTAACCGGCGCGTTTCCGATAGTGTCGTCAGCAGAGAATACAGACTCTGAAACGCATGCGGACTTTGATGACGACATATTCATGTCGGATCAAACGGAGGCTAATTTTGAATTTCAGGATGAAGAGTGCGAGGATCCCATTCTGTATTCAGATAACGTTGTCCTTTATTCAGGCAGCGCCATTATGTCGCTTGAACAATACGACGCGCAGCTTGACGCAATTGCAGGACAGATTGGAAGTACAGACCCGTCTGTCCTTACAGAAAATGAAGAATATGTAAATGTACTGCTTAAGCGCAGACTTGTAGACAAGATAGGCTATGACAGGCTTGCTGCAAAAATGAATGAAAATGCCGATTTTGCCGCGTGTATGGAATGGCTGTTTACCGATATTCAGATGCTGCGCTACTACTCCTATGGAGGAGAACCTGAAGCAAACGGATATTACCAAAAAAATAGGCAGGTTACTCCGGATACATATATTAAAAGCTTTGATGTGCTGACAAGGTTATATACAAAGCACAAGGAAGATATGAATGATACTGAAAACGCGCCGCTGTATAAGCGTATGATGGCGGCGATTGCTCTTACGCACTGCGTGCCTATTTACACATGGTTTAATTTCACTCCTACCGGAAAACGTCAGTGGTTCCATGAATCTGAGCCTGTAGAGAGATACGAAATATATAAAAGGTTTTATAACCGTAATTTACTTGCAGACGAATTTACTAAATATAACGTAGAGGAGCTTCGTATGGTTGTAGGCTGTCCTTTGGACAACGACCAGCTTCAATGGATACACCGCTATTACCGTGTTAATATTATGAAAAACCCTGATTATATGGATAACCCGGTAAAAGCGACAACATCCAACGCCAACAGAGTGCCTGTAAAATATACGGTAAATGACAGAGAGCCCAATAAACCTGCCAGCGCACAATATTACGACCCTGCAAACTATGACAAATGGAACAATAAGTATACGCTTGAATATCATGACGAGATTTTTGATTACAAGGTAGATTATGGCGTAAATGAGAAGAAAAAATATTTTGAGCCGCAGTGGCTGCCATATGAGGCAGGCGGTGTGTGCGTTGATATTTCGCTTACCGGTACTGTTACGAGAAATGCTTTCGGTCTGGCGGCAAGATACCTTTGTCAGCCTACTGTACATATGTCCTATTTGACTTATTACTATAATAATGGTCAGCCGACATGTGCCAGTTCATATAATATGAGCGGAATACAGCGAAGCAATTACACAACATACGGTTATACACATGTGCCGGCGGGTTGGAGCAATTTCGGATATCACGGAATTATGAACGGCGGTTATATGTTCCTTGGCATAGACGCTATGTACAACAATCATAATACAAATTATGAAAAGGCTGAAAATCTTGCTTATCTTGCGGAAATTCAGACGGCAAAAGAAAATTATGAACAGGCGCTTGAAATTTATGAAAAGGTGCTTGAAGCTCAGTATTTCCATTTGGACGCGTACGTTAATATTGCAAGACTATATGAAAAGCTCGGAAAAACAGATGATGATTATTATGCGCTTGCGGAACGCGCCGCTGAAGCGCTTAAATGGTATCCGCATCCGATGTATGAATATATCATTAACCTCATTTATCCTAAAATCAATGATATTATTAAGCGTGCTGACCTTATAGGTCTTGTCAGAGCAACGCTTGATATAAGCGCAAGCGCAACTGCTGAAAACAGTGGTATGTTCCAGCCGAGTCAATGTATAGAGGGCGCGGGTTATTGCAGAACACTGCTTGCCCCAATAGCGGAGTTTTCTTTTGAAACACAGTCTATTACATTAACCAAAAATTTTACCAATACCGGTAAAGACTTATTGTATTCGTTTGATAAAGGAGAAACGTGGACCAGATGGACATATGAGGAAGGTGTTATTTCTCGTAAGCTTACCCCGGAGGAAGTTGCGCAGATAACAGACGCAAATGATATATATTGTAAATTTGATACCGCAAAATATTCACATATAATTCCAATATCGACAAATGCGATGCCTCCGACAAATAAAACTACTAATATACCAAATGATGATGAAGATAAGTTCATAAATCTTCAAAAAGGTCTGGAGTATTCAACAGACGGAGGACAGACATGGAAGGACTTAACAAGTGAAGATGTGTTTGAAGGTAATGTTACTGTCTGGGTGCGTAAAAAAGCAACAGGCGCGTTTCTTGCGGGTCCACATTTTGTTGCTGAATTTACGGCTGCGGATGATACTCCGGAGCGCAGATATTTAAGAATAAGCGGAAATGTAAAGCTTTCTGACAGCCCGGAGAGTATGAAAGCTAATCCGCCTAAAAATGCTATAGATACAAGAAAAGATACATTTTGGGAAAAGAAATATACTACAGCGATAATGAAGGATGAATTCGGCAATATTGTTCCAAAGTATGACGATGAATTTATTTTTGAGATAAATGACCCTCACTATGTGTCTGCGATAGGATATATTCCAAAGCTCAGAAATCCGGCTGAAGACGACGGAACAATAACAGGCTGTGAAGTATATATAAGTAATGATAAAAAGACGTGGAAGCTTGCGGGAAGTACAAATAACTGGGCATATGTTAAGAGTCCAAGTGATGAATATCCGCGTGAGCAGTATATTGATTTTGACGAGCCGGCATATACTAAGTATGTAAAAATTAAGGTTACAAAAGCAGGTGTAAAGTTATTCTCAAATTATAACAGAGGATATGCAACCGCGGCGGAATTTAAGCTGTATGAAAATCAGGTTTGTCCGGAAAAGACAGTTAAAGAGCTTAATCTTGAAATCGCTCCGGAAAAAACAAAATATAAGGTTGGCGACAGACTGGATTTAGACAGCATAACTGCGCGTCTTTTGTATGATGACGGCACAACAAGTATTATTCCTGCAGGCGCGCTTGAATTGAGCGAAGATGTATTTGATTCAACAGATATAAAAGAAGTTTTCGCGTCATATGACGGAATAGAGACAAGCTTTGATGTTTCGGTATCAGTAAATGACAGAGAGGCGACAGCGATTTCAGCAGTTACTATTTCCGATAGAAAATATTATGCGCAGGATGCTCTTGACAAATCAAATGTATTAGTACAGGTAACAGACGGAACAAACAAATGGTATTTGCTCCCTAATGAGTTTGAATTTGAAAATCCTGTTCTTGCGGAAGGTAGAAATACTTTAAAGGTAGTTCACAACGGCTTATCATCTAATTTTACCGTTAATGCTGAAAAGGCTGTAAAGGAAATTCGTATTGACACAGACGAGAACTTTAAAACACAGTACTACATAGGCGACGATATGGATTTAAGCGGAATGAGTACGCATCTTGTTTATTCTGACGGAACAGAAAAAGTACTTAATGAGTCAGAATATAATATGGAATTATCAAAGGATGGAAATGTTCCGATAACCGGCGATATTTTTGCAAGAACGGCGGGAACAAAGACTATTAAAGCGTCGCTTAAGGATAAGGAAGAGATTAATACTGCTTTAGATATAACCGTATTTTCATATATTATGGATGGAGAATTTACTTTTGAGGCATTGCCAGGAGAAACTGAATGTATGCTTACAGGTTTTACCCCGTCTGAAGATATAAGCGGAAGAAATGTGGAAATTCCTGATACTGTTACTGTAGGCGGATACGAGTATAAGGTTGTAAGTATAACAAACGGAGCCTTTGCCAATACGCCTGAAATAGAAGCTGTTACTATTCCTGAGTCAGTAAAGACAATTGACGCAGGAGCATTTAGCGCTTGTACAGCTCTTAAAAAAGTATATATGACTGACCGTAAAACGCTTGATGGATTTGTCTGTGATGAGGGAGCGTTTGCGGCGGTTCAGGACGGATATGTATATTTGCATCATACTCTTGCAAATTCTGTATCTCCGATTGAAGGATATAAGGTGGCAGGTATTTCCCAATCGGCGGAGAGTATAATTGTTACACCGCCTGACAAAACAGAATATATCTTAGGTGAGGATTTTGATAAAAAGGGTATGGTTGTTACGGTTGTTTTACCTGATGGCAGCAAAGTTAATACAAATGCATATTCTATGCGCGGATATTACCCGACAATAACAGGAGAACAGACGATAACAATTACTCTGGATGGCTCAAAGATAAAACAGACTTTTAAGGTAAATGTCAGCTTCCC
>CAJUEZ010000045.1 GCA_910585485.1 uncultured Clostridia bacterium | reverse complement strand
TGATGGCGAACTTTTTTAACCTTTTTTGTAACACATCATTGACAAACCTACATATTGTACCACAAAAAGAAAAATACGGCAATATAATAATTAAAAACCGCACCGCTTTAGCGAAATTTTATGCGCGTTAATAATATATTGCCGTAAATTATAAAATAATGTTCCAAATAATTTTTAATAAAGAGATAAATGTTCCATGAGAGTTTTTATACCTATCAGAATAAGTATAATGCCGCCCGCAATTTCCGCTTTTGAGCCAAGAAGCGCGCCGAAGCGTTTGCCGATAAACACACCTGAAAACGAAAAAATAAACGCTGTGATTCCTATAATCACGGAGGATAATATTATAGGAGTATTCACAGCCGCAAGCGTAACACCGGCGGCGAGCGCGTCAATGCTTGTGGCGACTGCCATAAACAGCAAAGTAGTAACTCCAAGAGGGTTTTTTTTGATTTCCTGCTCTTTTTGAGATTCAATTATCATATTAACACCGAGCACAGAAAGAAGAATAAACGCAATCCAGTGGTCAACGCTCTCAATATAGGAGGCGGCAAAACTCGAAAGAAAGTTACCTATACATGGCATAATAAATTGAAATATACCGAAAAAAGCGCCTATTTTTAAAGCGTCACGAGCGCGTATATCTTTAACTGTCAGTCCATCCGTGACCGCGGCGGAAAACGCGTCCATCGCAAGCGCGACGGCAAGAAATAAAAGTGAAAATACTCCCATAAAATGACCATACCTTTCCAAGCAAATATTAGTAGATTATCTGCGCGAAGCCAAAGACAGGTGGCTGACTGCGTTAGCATGATAACTTAAACTTCTTATTTCAAAATAATAATATGAAGTGTTTTGCGGATTTAGAAGTAAAACAACCGCCATTTGGGCGGTTGTAATGTTAGCATTAATGTTATCAGTCTTTAAGCATTCTGTTTACCGCGGATATAAGAGCATATATTGACGCTGTGTTTATGTTTGCGTCAACACCCGCGCCCCAGTATGTCTTACCATCGCTCTTAATAGCGATATATGTCGCCGCCTTTGAGTCAGATGAACGTGTGAGAGCGTGCTCGGTATAATTGCTGATTTCAAATGGTTTGTTAAGATAAACTCTCAGACCGTTGCATAACGCGTCGAGAGGACCGTTACCCTTGCCCTCGATTGAAGAAACTTTGCCGTTTTGTTCAATAGTGGCTGATAAAATAGTGTTGTCATCCTCTTCTGATGAGCGGTAGAAACGCGTCTTAATCGGCGAGGAGACATTAACATAAATATCTTTGAATGCCTGATGTATTTCGTGGTTGGTAAGCACAGTTTTCTTTTCGTCTGACATATCGTTAATAATAGCGGCAAACTCAACAAGCATAGGCTTCGGAAGAGTATAACCGTATTTATTTTCCATAATATAACTTACTCCGCCCTTGCCTGACTGACTGTTTATAAGAATTGGCTCGTATTTTCTGCCTATATCGGTCGGGTCGATAGTCAAATAAGGGTTAGCCCACTTGTTTGAGGGACTTTGTCCGAATTTGTCCATACTCTTTTTTATAGCGTCCTGATGCGAGCCGGAGAAAGCGACATATGCCATTTCACCCGCATAGGGATGTCTTGGATGAATCGGAAGACGGTTATATTTTTCAAACACTTCGATAATTTCATCAATATTGTCAATATTGAGTTCCGGATTGATTCCTTGACAGAACATATTAAGAGCAACTGTTATAATGTCTGTATTACCGGTTCTTTCACCGTTGCCGAAGATAGTGCCTTCCACTCTGTCTGCTCCCGCGAGAAGTCCGAGTTCTGTTGAACCTACACCTGTGCCGCGGTCATTATGCGCGTGAAGGCTGATAATAAGGTTTTCACGTTTTTTTAGATGCTTGCACATATATTCGATTTGGTCCGCGTACACATTTGCGGTTGCCACTTCTATTGTGGAAGGGAGGTTTACTATAACCTTGTTATTCGCTGACGGTTCAAGAACATCAAGCACGGCATTTGTAACTTCCGCGGCATAGTCCATTTCCGTACAGGTGAAACTTTCCGGTGAATATTCATAGCGGATATTTCCGTCAAGTTGTCCCGATACAAGGCTTTTCACAAGCTTAGCTCCGTCTATTGCAAGCTGCTTGATTTCATCTTTGTCCTTGCGGAATACAACTTCTCTTTGCAGTGTTGAAGTGGAGTTATACAGATGTATAATGGCATTCTTCGCGCCTTTAAGCGCCTCGACTGTTTTCTTTATAATATGTTCGCGCGCTTGCGTAAGCACCTGAATTGTCACATCGTCAGGAATGATTTTTTCATCTATAAGACGTCGAACAAATTCAAATTCAGTATGTGAAGCGGCGGGGAAGCCTACCTCGATTTCCTTGAAGCCAAGCTTTACAAGGAATTTAAAAAACTCGATTTTTTCATCGGTAGTCATGGGTGAGTAAAGCGCCTGATTACCGTCGCGAAGGTCAACGCTGCACCATATCGGCGCTTTTGTTATTTCGTTTCCGGGCCAATCGCGTGATTCCAGAGGAACAGGATGGTACATTTTCTGATATTTCTGATAATTCATATAACCACAACCTTTCTTTGTGCCGCATATAAATAATGCGGTTTAACTAAAAAAGCTGAGCCACAATGTGACCCAGCTAAAATTCTGATACAACTCAGTACAGAAAAACTAAACTGAAGACCACATTGTCGTTTCAGCTTAGGAGTAGGAGGTTATTTAAGTTTTTCTTGATAAAGTTATTCATAATAATATACCTCTCTCTATACTATACTGGTATTCTACAATAAAATTTACATTCTGTCAATATTTTTTTCAAAAAATTTTAAATTTGTATTGGCAATAGTAATATTGAGACGACGTTTTAACATATAAAAAGCAGGGAAATTACCGTAATTATTGTGATGATAAACGATATGTATATTTGCCGTATGGAAAAAACAAGGCGAGTCACCACGCACTAAAGAAAAAATTAACAAATTGTCAATAAAATTTATTATAAATACTGTTGAGATTTCACATTAAATGTGATAGACTTAATATATAAAAGAAATTTATGAAAGGGAAATGAAAAAATGGCTATTCACGTTATAAATGAAGCAAAGAGATGTCTTAACTGTAAAAAACCGATGTGCAGAGAAGGCTGCCCGATAAATACTCCGATTCCGGATATGATACATACATTTCTGGAGGGGGATATAAACAGAGCGGGAGAAATGGTGTTTGAAAATAATCCTATGTCTATTGTATGCTCGCTCATATGTAATCATGAAAATCAGTGCGAGGGACATTGCGTGTTAAATCATAAAGGTTCGCCCGTGCATATAAGCAGTATAGAAAATTATATTTCGGAGAACTATTTTGATAAACTCGGTTTTTCGGGTATTGAAAAAAACGGTATGAAGGCCGGTATCATAGGTTCGGGACCGGCAGGAATCACAATCGCTATAATTTTAGCGCAGCGAGGCTATGATATTACGATTTTTGAGGCAAAGGAAAAAATCGGAGGAGTTCTTCAATACGGCATTCCCGAATTTCGTCTTCCAAAGACTATTTTGGCGAGATATAAAAGAAAACTTTGGGAGTTGGGGATAAAGATAAGACCGAACACATCAATAGGAACTACTATAAGCGTTGATGATATGTTCAGAGACGGTTACAGTTCTATATTTATCGGAACAGGTGTTTGGCGTCCAAACACACTGCATATAAAAGGTGAGACGCTTGGCAACGCGCATTATGCGATTAATTATCTGACAAATCCAGAAGTCTATCGCCTTGGTGAAACGGTCAACATAATAGGCGCGGGCAACAGCGCGATGGACGTCGCGCGCACGGCGCTTCGTCACGGGGCAAAGAAGGTGACAGTATTCTCCAGAAGCGATCATTTGGCGGCAAGTCAGCGTGAGGTGGATTACGCTAAGATTGACGGTGTTGAATTTGTCGTTCACGTTGAGCCTGTGGAAATTGTGGATGAGGGAGTAGTTTTTGTTGAACTTGAGTGTGACGGAAAAGGAAATCTTTCTCCGATACGCGGAACGGAAAATCTTTATCCTGCGGATTCTACAATTATAGCGATAAGCCAGGGACCTAAGGATAGAATAGTTTCAACAACTACAGGACTTGAAGTTAATGATAAAGGTCTGCTTGTGACAAACACATTCGGAGAAACAACCCGTGACGGTATATTCGCGTCAGGTGACGTTGTTCGAGGCGCAAAGACGGTCGTTGAAGCTGTGGCATACTCAAAACAAGTTGCGGATGCCATGGACGAATATATGAAGGGTTTAATTCATGATAGAGATGTATAATATTCAGACATGAGATAAATTGTTGAATAGGGCGCATACCCTCTCCGTCATTTGCATAGTAAATGACGGAGAGGATATCGCGGCAATTTCTCGTTTAAATTTATTTTTCCATAAAACTTTTCATTTTTTCAACTGTATTTTGACTGATATTGTGTTCAATCATACACGCTTCTTTTTCCGCTTCACTTTCGCTTATGTGAAGCACGTTTATCAGAAATTCCTTTATCATAATATGCTTGTGTTTTACCGCTTCGCCTATTGCCAGTCCACGCTGCGTAAGAGTAATATCTCCATAAGGTTCATGGGAAACGAGTCCTTGTTTTTTTAGCGTGTTTACCGCCCTGTTGACGCTCGGTTTGGAAATGCCGAGTTGTAAGGCGATGTCGGTTATTCGCACACTTGATTTTGATTTTGAAATCTCAAAAATCGCTTCAAGATAGTCTTCAAGAGCGCTTGAAATGCAAGTATTGTTATCAACTACCATAATCGTATACCTCCGGTAAAAAAATAAGAGGGTATAGAAACGTCAGTTTCTAAAACCCTCTTTGGTTTCAAATAAGCCGTATAATATTTAATATGTGACTATTATACCTCAAAACGAGAGTATTTGCAATAGCTAACATTAATTTTGTACAGTCTACACAAACAGGCTGCCGATTTGAAAGACAAGCATTGACATTATCCATGCAATACCTATTTGATAAAGCACTGAAAATATGGTGAGTTTTCGGGAGTTCAACTCGCCGGCAAGCGCTGATACCGCCGCTATACAAGGAACGTACAGCAATACAAATACGAGGAATGCGTAAGCCGAAAGCGGTGTAAATATATGAGCGAGCGCTGATACGAGTCCCGCGCTGTTGCCTGCGCCGTACAGAATAGTCATTGAAGACACAACCGCCTCTTTTGCGGCAAAACCTGATATAAGGCTGACAGCCGCCTGCCAGTTTCCAAATCCGCAGGGAGCAAATATCGGCGCGATTATTTGTCCGATAATTCCGATTATGCTGTCACGACTGTCGCTGACCATATGAAGACTTAAATCAAGGTTTTGAAGCAGCCATATTATAACGCTTGCCGCAAAAAGTACCGTTCCCGCGCGTATCGCAAAATCTTTTGCTTTTTCCCACATGTGATGGAAAGTGGATTTAAGGGTCGGCATGCGGTAGGGTGGAAGTTCCAAAACAAACGGAGGAATGTCGCCTTTCATAACAGTGCGTGAAAATATAAGTCCCGATATAACGGCGAGCAGTATGCCGATAAGGTATAGGCTAAAGGTTACAATTCCCGCGTGATTTGGAAAAAGAGCCGCTGTAAATATGGCATATACCGGCATTTTCGCTCCGCATGACATGAAGGGTATGAGCAGAAGCGTGAGTTTTCTGTCCCGCTCGTTTTCAAGTGTTCTAACCGACATTATGGCGGGAACGCTGCACCCGAATCCCATAATCATAGGTACAAATGACTTGCCTGAAAGACCAAGTTTCATAAACAGCTTATCCATTATAAATGCTGTGCGCGCCATGTATCCCGAGTCTTCAAGGAATGACAGAAACAGAAACAAAAGCATAATCTGCGGAAAGAATGTAATTACTCCGCCTACTCCGGCAATGATTCCTTCAATGACAAGTCCTTTGATGAACGCTCCTGTGCCTATCGAGGTAAGACCTTTTTCAACAAGCGAGGCAAACTGAACGTTAAAAAGGTGATCGACCCAGTCTGAGAGCATTGAGCCGAACGAGCCGAAAGTTATCTGAAAAACGAGAAACATTATTATAATAAAAACAGGTATGGCAAGTATCGGATGTGTAACAACCGAGTCTATTTTTCGTGTTCGAGCCGTCTGCCGGTTTTTGCCGACTACTTTGACGCATTGCTTTGTCGCTTTTTTTATGAAATTGTAACGCTTTTCGGCTATGTATGTTTCAATGTCTTTTATATCATCTGATATGTCTTCAAGGATTTTGTTTGTTTTTTCTGATTTTATATCGCTTTTCAAACGCGCGTCACGCTCAATCAGTTTGACAGCGCATAGTCTGTTAAGTTTTTCCTCAGACTGTATTTCGGTTATGGACTGTTCTGTTTTCGAACCGTAAGTTAGAGGGCATTGCGGAATTTTTTTTTCGGAGGCGATGTTCAGACATTCAGTGACAAGGTCCTGAACTCCTCTGCCTTTGCTTGCTGAGATTGTCATAATGCGTATTCCCAGAGCCTCTTGTAAACCATCTACATCAATTTCAAAGCCGTTTTCTTCAAGCGCGTCCATCATATTAAGCGCGATGACCATTGGAGTTCCCATCTCTGCAAGCTGTGTGCTTAGATAGATGTTTCTTTCGAGATTGGTCGCGTCAACTATGTTAAGTATCAAGTCCGGTTTCTCATTAAGAATATAGTCTCTTGTTATAACCTCTTCGGCACTGTTGGGAGAAAGGGAATAAATACCAGGCAAATCTACTATACGTATATGATTATGCGCCTCGTCATGCTTATGCTCCGACTGGTGTTCGTGCGTGTCAAAGTGCGTTATATGATTATGATATACATATTTGCATATGCCTTCTTTTCGCTCAACTGTTACACCTGCCCAGTTTCCAACTTCGTAATGGCTGCCTGTCAGCTCATTGAAAAGCGTTGTTTTTCCGCTGTTTGGATTACCCGCAAGCGCAAACACGTATTCATGTCCAAACTCACTTGCTGTCATTTTTATCATCCGCCTTTGTAATCAAAATTTTTGCCGCCTCTTTTTTTCTAAGGCTTAGATTATATCCTAAAATATAAAATTCAACAGGGTCGCCGAGAGGAGCGGCTCTGAGCATCGTGACAGACACACCTGATGTGACCCCCATATCTATAAGCCGCCTTTTCATAAGCCCCTCTAATTTGATTTCAGTTATAATTCCTGTTTCATTTTGTTTCAAATCATTTAATGTCATCATTGGATAATCCCTTCAATTTAAGTGATAACTATGTAAATTGGATTTACCTCTTCTTACAAAAGTATATCACCTGCCGGCGCGTCTGTCAATGTGTATAAAGCTTGTTACAAACTTTTGCAGTTCTACAATGACAAGCGGCATCAGCGATAGCAGCGCTACAAGACTCCAACCGGCAAATCCGAGCGGCATAACACCGAAAGCAGCCGCAAGCTTCGGTATAGAAATTACGGATATTTCAAGTGCGAGTCCGGCGATAAGAGAAAGCACAAGATAAGGATTTTTAAAGAGACCCGCGTTTAAAACGGAATGTTCGCTTCGCATATTAAAGGCATGAACAAGCTGTGAAATACTTAGCACCGCAAATGCCATTGTTCTGCCGTATACAAGAGAACCGAAGACGTTTGCTCCGATAGAAAATGCAAGCAAAGCCAGTGACCCTATCATAAGTCCCTCAAAGATTATCGCCGCCCATAGACCATCAGCAAACAATCCTTTTTTCGGCGAACGCGGTTTTCTTTCCATTATGTCTTTGTCGGGTGAATCAAGACCGAGGGCGATAGCGGGAAAAGAGTCAGTGACAAGATTTACCCATAGAAGCTGAATCGCGTTAAGCGGGGATGACCAGCCAAACATTATTCCGCCGAAAACTGTAAGAATCTCTCCGATATTGCTCGAAAGCAGAAATTGAACAGCTTTTTTGATATTGGCGAAAATATTTCGTCCTTCTTTTACAGCGTATACGATTGTAGAAAAATTATCATCAGTAAGAATCATATCCGAAGCGGATTTTGCGACATCTGTTCCGGTGATACCCATACTGCACCCTATATCGGCAGTGGAAAGCGCGGGAGCGTCGTTTACACCGTCACCGGTCATTGCGACAATTTCGCCGTTAGCTTTTAGCGCTTTTACTATTTTCATCTTATGGCTTGGAGTCACTCGTGCGAAAACACTGTAGTTTTTTATAGTGCGAGCAAGTTCTGTGTCAGATATTTTTTCAAGAGTATCACCTGTCATGACCTCCGTTTTGTCATCAGCTATACCAATACGTTTCGCGATGGATAAAGCTGTGCCGGCATGGTCGCCTGTTATCATAACGGGACGAATACCTGCTTGTTTGCATTGTTCAACTGATATTTGCGCTTCTTTGCGAGGCGGATCTTCAATGCCTACCAGTCCTATGAAAACCATGTTATCTTCGTTTATATCGTTTTTCATGTAGTCATCGCGATAGCATACGGCGATTACTCTCAGTCCTTCAGAGGTCATATTTGAGTTTTCAGAAAGTATTTTTTTTCGGTTTTGCGCTGACATAGGAACGGGTTTTTGACCGTTATATATGTTTTTGCACAGCGGCAGAACAAATTCAACCGCGCCTTTAACAATAGTTTTATAACCTTTTATATCACGGTGCATTGTGGTCATGCGTTTGCGCGTGGAGTCAAACGGAATCTCGTCAATGCGTCTGTATTTAGCGTCGAGAGCGGCTTTGTCATAACCATGTTCCGCCGCGGCGGTGAGAAGCGCCTGTTCGGTAGGATTTTTATGACCGCTTTCGCCGTCACAGCACATTGCGCAAAGCCGATAAAGCATTTTTTCGTCGTTTGTGTATACCTTTGATGCTGTCATTTTATTCTGAGTCAGAGTGCCGGTTTTGTCGGAACAAATTACAGACGCGCTGCCAAGCGTTTCGACAGACGGAAGATTTCGGACTATGGCGTTGTGTTTTGACATGCGCATAACGCCAATGGCAAGCATAATTGTGACTATAGCGGGAAGTCCTTCGGGAATTGCGGCAACGGCAAGCGAAACGGATGTCATAAACATATCGAAGGGAGGAATATGGCGGAATAATCCTACTATAAATATAATAAGACATATTGAAAGCGCCGCTATGCCGAGCGTTTTGCCTGTGTCGGCAAGCTTTTGCTGCAGAGGAGTCTGTTCTTTCTTGTCATTTAACAGCATATCGGCTATACGTCCAACCTCGGTATTCATTCCTGTGCCTGTGACTATGGCGCGTCCTTTGCCGCCGGTGACAGAAGTGGAGGCAAGAAGGATATTTTGTCTGTCCCCCAAAGGGGCAAACTCTTCCAGAATGATATCCGCGTCTTTTTCAACAGCAAGTGATTCTCCTGTAAGCGAGGATTCGTCTACGGCAAGGCTGTTTGAGGATATAAGGCGGCAATCCGCGGCTACGAGATCGCCCGCGGAGACTATAAGTATATCTCCCGGCACTACATTTGCCGCGCTTATATTCACTTCGCTTCCGTTTCTGAGAACACAGGCATGAGGCGATGAAAGCTTTTTCAACGCTTCAAGACTTTTTTCGGCTCGCTTTTCCTGAATTACTCCGAGAAGCGCGTTTAAGACAACTATAACAAGTATTATAACAGGCTCTGTTATGTCGGCATTACCCTGCATGACAGATGTTATAAATGATACGGCCGCGGCGGCAAGAAGTATTATTATCATAAAGTCGTTAAACTGTTCAAGAAATTTTATAAATATATTTTTTTTCTTCTTTTGAGCAAGCTCGTTTTTTCCGTGAATGACGAGTCGTTTCTTTACCTCGCTTGAGGTCAGTCCTGTTTTTGTATTTGTTTTAAGTTCTTGTGCCGTTTGTAAGGCGGTTAAGTTGTGGTAGGTTTTCATATTAATCCTCCTGTTTGCTTTTTAATAATACAGGTTATAAATATTCGGGTAGGGCAAGCTTTATTACTGTGTTGTCTTTAAAATGTAATGAAAATGTTTTAGTGTCCCCTGAGTAAATGTGTTATAATTAATTTGTAATACTTATAAACCAAAAAGGGGGGGATTAAAAATGGCGAGAGAAGCGAGAAAAATCAGTAAAAGCGGTAATTATTACATTGTCCTGAAGGGAAATGAACTGTTTGTGACCGAGGAGGATAAGAAACAGTTTAAGGCAATCCTTGAACGCAATTTTGCCACGGGTATAGTGCGTGGGTGCGTGATTGAAAAAGAAGAAATCCGTCTTGTGGTAAAGGAAGGCGAAAAAGGAATATCAATGACTATGAAACCTGTAACAACGAGTTACGCGAGATATTTCAACCGTACTCATGACAGGGAGGGAAAACTTTTCCTGGGACGCTTTAAAAGCGTGCCGCTTGAAACGAGTGAAGAAATAGAGGAGAGTGTAAAGAATCTAAAAAAAGCGGATTCATCAAAAAAGAACGCGCGTAAGAACGCTGATAAAGCCGCGGCTGATATGGCTAATAAGAAAACAGCCAAAACCGCTGAAAAAGAGACAGCGAAAAAGGTAAAGGAAGAGCCTGTTTTGCCAAAGAGAAAAGATACGAGCAGAAATTTACCGTCATGGCTGTTGTAATGGCATAAAGCGATAGCTGACCGAATAAGATAGTAATATATATTATTGCTTCGGGAGGGTCAGCAAATTGAATTTTTTTGTTATAAAACTAAAACATATTATAATAGCCGCGCTTGTATTGGCGGTAATACTCATTATTGGAGTTTCTGCGTCACGGGAAGTATCCGTGTTTAAAGTGAACGGCAGGGAAGTGCCAATTTACAGTGTGGAACGAGATGACAACAAGATTGCTGTCACATTTGACTGCGCTTGGAATGACGATGATATAGACTCTATTTTAGACACATTGGACAAGTACAACTGCAAAGCGACATTTTTTGTGGTGGGCGACTGGGCAGAAAAGTATGCGGAAAGCCTGAAAAAAATAAGCGACAGAGGTCATGAGATAGGCAACCATTCATATAATCACGCTGATTATACTAAAATGACAGCGGAGGCGATAACAGCCGATCTTGACAAATGCGATGCCGCCGTGGAGAAAATAACGGGTAAAAGACCGTTTCTTATGCGCGCTCCGTCGGGCGGGTATAATGACACTGTGGTACAAGCGGCGGAAAACAGCGGAAGATTTTACATACAGTGGTCTGTGGACGGTATAGATTACGGGGACGCTTCCGCCCAGGCAATATATGACAGAAGTGTGAAAAAGACAAAAGCGGGAGATATAATTTTGCTCCATAACGGAACAAAACACACTGCTCAGGTTCTTCCCAAGATTCTTGAAGCGCTTGAATGCAAGTATGAATTTGCCACAATATCTGAGTTGATATACAAAGATAAATATATAATTGACAATACGGGAAGACAAATTCAAAAATAGATATTTACAAATCCGCTTTTGGCTATTATAATATACTTTGGTATAAAAGTGAAAGGCGGATTTTTTTATTATGGATAAAGAATTTGAATATAACAGTCCTCTTGTCTATCAAAGGGCTGATCCTTACGTGTATTTGCATACGGACGGGTATTATTATTTTACCGGCTCCATGCCTCAATATGACTGTATTGAGATAAGGCGCGCAAAGTCGCTAAACGAACTTTTGACAGCCGATTCCAATGTTGTGTGGAGAAAACATTCCACGGGTGAAATGGGGGCGCACATATGGGCGCCGGAACTGCATTATATAGACGGAGCGTGGTATATATATTTTACCGCGGGAGATTCCATTGACATATGGGAAATACGTCCTTATGTGCTTATGTGCAGAGACGAGAACCCTATGACAGGGAAATGGGTTGAAATGGGACGAGTGAATGTAGAAGTGGATAGTTTTGCCTTGGACATGACAACATTTGTGCATAAGGGAAAGCAATACGCGCTTTGGGCGCAGAAAATAGTAGAGCACGGACCTTCAAATATCTATATTGCCCGTATGAAAAATCCGTGGACGCTTGAAACTACTCCTATGCTTTTGACAACTCCGGAATATTTTTGGGAGAAGCAGGGATTTGAAGTGAATGAAGGACCTGCTGTGCTTATAAGAAACGGCAAAATTATAGTTACATATTCCGCGTCTGACACCGGCTGGAGATATTGTATGGGTATGCTTTGGGCGGATGAGGACAGTGATTTGCTTGATAGAATATCGTGGCGCAAAAGTGACACACCGGTCTTTATGACGAGTGAGGAAAACGGACAGTATGGACCCGGACATAACAGCTTTACCACCGATAACGGAAGAGATGTGCTTATATATCACAGCCGTAATTATAAGGAGATAAACGGCGACCCGCTTTATGACCATAACCGACACGCGAGAGCGAAGGTGTTTGATTATGATGAAAATGGGTTGCCGGTTTTCGGGAAACCTGTAAAAAAGAATATCTAATACAAAAGGACTGTTTTCAAAAACAGTCCTTTACATTTTAAAATTAGAAATTTTTCAGCGTTTTCTTAACGCTTCTGCGTGACGAGCCTTTGGCATGGTATACTTTTCTTTTTGTTTTCATCAACTTGTAGGAAGCTGTGCGCGCTGTTGAAACGGAATATTCCTCAGAGAAAACAGTGCCGTTGTCATAATCGGCGAAATCACCGGAGACAGCAAAGTTTTCGATGCCTGTAGGTATAATTTCAAGCTTTGAAGCGACAGGAGTAAGATATGACTTGTCATATCTCCTGTGACATGGAATGACGTTTATAACGGTCTCGCGAATATCGTCCCACGCTTCGTCAAGATTAAAGCACGAAACAAGTTCATATAATATTTCCGCGCCCGAACAATCTGTCATCGGCTTGCCGCTTCTTTCTCCTTCAGCGCCGAAACAGGAGGCGGTTCCCCATATAATCGCAATGTCCTCGCTCTGATTCTTGAAATGAGTTGACGGAACAGCGCATATTGTCATTTTCCATTTTGAGTTATCCAAAACTATAACTCCGTCATTTCCGAGAGCGCCGCAAGTAACTTTATCTATAAGTTCGGGAAGCAGACGGTTTGAAAGAGTGATTGTAAATTCCTCCGACATGTTTGAGTCATAATCATCAAAAAACAATGATGGATTTTTGAATACGGAATTTTTCTTTGATAGTTTTTCCCAAAGCTGATAAGGCTCTGTAAACAGCTTCGGAGCACTTTCGTTAAAACTGCCGAATGACTCGCATTGAGCCATTTCGTCCGTAGGCATGATACATATGTCATGCTCGTTCAGATAGAATGTCTTTCTTATACCGTTATCTGTAAAATGAACGGCTTCGGCTTTTCCGCCCTCAAAATCTATGTCAGTGACAACGGCAGATTCGCGCACATCCGCGCCGAGTTTTTTCAAATGGGATTTAAGCGGCTCGATAATTTCCTCGTTTCTGTCAAAATCTGACGGTAGAGTGCCCGCTAAAGTGTCCTCCATGTGCTTAATGGCGTTTACAAATTCATACGCGCTTGAATCCGCGCTGAAATTGTATGCCGCGCAAATAAGCTTCCAAAAGTGAGATTCAAAGAACTCGTTTGAAAATACTTCATAAACAGGAGTTGCCTGCAATTTTTTACGGTCATAATTAAGCAGTTCCGTCAAAGTTTTTTTGTGCGGCTTGTCAATTTTGATTTTAGAAATATCAATAACGTCTTTATCCTCATCTATAAACGTGATATGTCTAGACGAAGGATTAGCGCGGTAGATATTAAGAATTTCATCGCACACTGATAAATCCGGAATATCAAGCGAGGAAACCTCGTTTAATAAATCGAAGAAATTAAGGCTTGTCTTTTCGCTTAAGATTTTGCCTCGGCGGCAAATATATCCTGTTTCCGGGTTGCCCGTATTGTAGGAACCGTTTGTGAAAATATGCGTGTTTGCGGGATTTAGACCGCAATCTCGGATAAGATACAGCGCGGAAGCGAATGCGGAAAGACCGCCGCCTGTGATATAGGCATGCGTATGCGCGAGTGTTTGTGTGTGTTCTTCAAGAAGCGCCTTGTCTTTGCGGCGCTTAGTTATGATAATAGCTGTAGCTGTCGCCGCGGCTGCCGCTACAGCGCTGATTGCGAGAAGTTTTTTTAAATCACTTTTTTTCATGTTTATCACTCCTGAATCCAAAAATAATATTATTTTATTTATTGTACCACAAAAAACATAATTTGTACATACAAATATTTCAAATAAGGCAGATTTTTGTTGAAAATGATGTAAATATGTGATATAATTTATATAAAATAAGGAAGGAGAAAGTTTTTTATGAAGAAAATACATTTTATATCGGCAACTCTGATGGCGGCGGCAGTTATGCTGTCAGCCGCGGCAGTGAGCGCCGATGACATATCGATTGTTGTAAACGGCGGAAAAATTGAAACTGAAGTGCCCGCTGTTATAGAGGAAGGGAACACGCTTGTTCCGCTGCGAGCGGTGTCGGAAGCGCTTGGATGCGACGTTTCATGGGACAGCGATACTCAGGGAATTACCCTGACAGACGGCGAAAGTCTTTATTTCACATGGATAGGACGTGACTGCGCATTTAAGACTTCGGCTGTGGAAATGGAAAATTCATCTATTATGGAAGTTCCGCCAAAGCTTATTGAAAATAATACAATGGTGCCACTGAGAGCTATTTCCGAATTGTTTGGAGCGAAAGTCGGCTGGGACGGAAACACCTCGACGGTTACGGTGAACTATGAAAAGAAGACAGTTCCGGAAGGCTTGGCGAAAACGTTTGCAACGTATGAAAAAAAGCTCAATGAGATGTATGACGCGTATAAAGGATATGTGACAGGAACGGGGAATAAGATAAACTCGGAAATTCAGCTTGAAAATGGCGGAGTAATCGAGTTGGAACTTTATCCGGATATTGCGCCTGTAACGGTAAACAATTTTGTGAAATTGGCGAATGACGATTTTTATGAGGGACTTATTTTTCATCGTGTTATAAAGGGTTTTATGATACAAGGCGGCGGCTTTGACGCTGATATGAAGCAGAAAGAGGCTGACTCGATAAAAGGTGAGTTTATAGTTAACGGCTCGTTTAATTTGATTCCACACCATAGGGGAGTAATATCAATGGCGCGTACAAGCGTTATGGACAGCGCTTCAAGCCAGTTCTTTATTATGCACGCGGACGGTCCTTCTCTGAACGGACAATATGCCGCTTTCGGAAAGGTTATAAGCGGTATGGAATATGTTGACGCTGTCGCAAACGTTGCAACAGAATCAAAAATGTTTGACGGACAAAAAATGGATGATGTTCCTGCTGAAAATCAGGTTATTAAAAAGGTGGTAATAAAATGGTAGAACATAAATATATAGCCGAATATCTAAACGAAGATGGTACTATTACAACAGAAGAATTCTCAACATTTGAGGTAATAGATAAAGAGTAAGAGTGAATATTTGCCAACAGCACAAGGGATATTTCCCTTGTGCTATTGGTATTTTAAAGGACGCGATATTATGAATAAAAAAGTTATTTG
>CAJUEZ010000044.1 GCA_910585485.1 uncultured Clostridia bacterium | reverse complement strand
TGTAAGAGGTGAAAACAAACCGATAGAGCCGCAGAATTTTAACGCAAGCGGCAAAGTTAAGGTTATGCTTTGGGACAGCTTGAAAGGAATGAAACCGTTTTGAGCGGCAGATGAGAATTAAAGCATAAATATTCTCAAAAGATATTAACAAAAAACAGGTGTACTTACAAAACCGCTTAGATTCTGTAAGTACACCCGTAATGGTACGCCCGGAGGGATTCGAACCCACGACCTTTCGGTTCGTAGCCGAACACTCTATCCAGCTGAGCTACGAGCGCGTATAGCTATTTAAGCTACGCATAATATAATACCATAATTTAATATATATTGTCAAGGGTTTTTTATAAAAAACGGAGATTGTAAATATATATCAACAAGAAAGTCAATACTATTTAGAAAAAAATCTAAATAGTATTGACTTTTTTTTATATGTGTGATACAATCCATTTAGAAAATTTTCTAAATAGAATCAAGGGAGTGAGAAAGTGGGATTTGCTGAAACGTTTAAGGCGCTTGCCGATTCAAAAAGAAGAGAGATATTAATTATGCTGAAAAAAGGCAGAATGTCAGCGGGAGAAATCTCGGATAAGTTTGACATGACAAATGCCACTGTTTCATATCATCTGTCACAGTTGAAAAAAGCGGATTTAGTATATGAAACGAAAAATAAAAACTATGTATATTATGAACTTAATATTTCAGTGTTTGAGGAAATAATGCTTTGGGCGTCACAGTTCAGGGAGGATGAAAGTAATGAAAAATAATATATTTAAAACAAAGAGTTTTTGGCTTTCTATGGCGATATGTTTGCTGCCTGTAGTTTTGTCGGCAGTATTTTATAATAAGATGCCCGATAAGGTTGCAACCCATTTTGGGACTGATTTTGCGCCTGACGGATTCAGTCCAAAATGGCAGGCGGCATTTATGATACCGTCGTTTATGCTTGTGCTCAATATATTCACGTGGGCTGTAATAGAGGCTGATCCTAAAAAACAGGGAATAAACAAACATTTGAAAAGCATAATACGATGGACAATACCCATACTATCGTTAGTGATGCAAAGCGGTATTGTCATGTATTCAATAAATGAAAATATAAATATAGCGAGATTTGTGCCGCTAATTATAGGTATTTTATTTATTGTGATAGGAAATTATCTTCCAAAATGTAAGCAGAATTTTACAACAGGAATAAAGATTCCCTGGACGCTTGCAAGCGAGGAAAACTGGAACAGAACACATCGCATGGCAGGCAAACTGTGGATTGCCGGAGGATTTGTCATGACTATATACACATTTTTTGAAATTCATATCGCAGTATTTGTCGGTATGATATTTATTGTGACAGTTGTTCCGGCAGTATATTCTTACAGGCTGTATAAAAAAGGAATTTAAAAAACAATGCTCAAAAGGGACACTAAAATTTAGTGTCCCTTTCTTTTATAATTTGCTTTTTGCGGAATCCCCTGGGGGAAATGCCATAAACACTTTTAAATACTCTTGTAAGATGCGAGGTGGAATTAAATCCTGTCGCGGTTGCAATTTCATTAATTGATTTTTTTGTATAAAGAATCAGCTGATGGGCTTCGGTAAGTCTGAGATTGTTCAGATACTCAAGAAATGTTGCTCCCGTGAATTGCTTGAAGACACGGCAAAAATGGTATTTGCTCATATGAAGATGAGATGTAACGTCATCAAGAGTGATGTTCTCTCTGTATCTGTCGTTTATGTAGCGTACTGCTTTTATAATATCGCCCGCGGGCGCGGGAGAGGCTGTGACTTTTTTCTTGGAGGGAATGTTTTGGAGAAATAGTAGTATTTCAGCAGTTGCCGCTTTGAATAGTTTTGACGATAAAAAATTATTAGCCTGTTTTGCTTTGTCCGCGCGACGGAATAAATCAAACAACTCAAGCTGATTATCATCATTTAAATGCAAAATTCTATATTTAAAAACATCGAATAATTTTTCGATTTCTTCCGCGGTGAAAATAGGCATAAGTTCATGCTTTTTTATATTCAGCACATATCTTGTGTATTGAAATTTTTCGGAACTGGTTGAATAGTGAAGTTCAAAAGGCTTGACAAGCATTATATCTCCGGCATTCATACCAAAATATTCGCCGCCTATAAAATGATTTCGTGTTCCCGATATAAGAAAATATACCTCGTATGAATCGTGGTAATGCTGTACGGGCATATTGTGCGGCACAGTATACTTTCTGTATTCGATATAACCATCATCAAGGGCGCAGAACGCTGTATCTTTCATTAAAATTCACCTCTTTAATTTATTTTATCATAATTTTTATCGAATAGCAATATTTAAGCGAATATAATATAAAACAGCAATATATTGTCTTGTTTTTCGGATTATTGTCACTTATAATTAATATATCAAGATTAATTAAAATGGAGGGATTTCCGATGAAAAAAATTGCGGCGGCAATACTTGCATTGAGTATGGCAGTTACGTCATACCCGTTTGTGTTTGCTGAAAATGAGATTGAGCCTCAAGCTGAAAATGACGCGGTTTCTGCGGTGTCAGGATATGTTTCGGCTCAGAGCGGTGAATTTAAGCTTGTTGGAGCGGACAAAACACCGACAATCTATGTTGACGAGAACGACTATGAGGGAGTAATCCGCGCGGTCGGTGACTTGAAAGAGGATATTCAAACTGTAACAAATGTAGCGCCCGTTGTGACAAACGATATTAAAACCGCCCCTCTGATTGGTTCTCTTGGACTTCAGATAGGTGAGAATTCCATGTATGTATCAGATTGGCTTCCTACAGAGGAGCTTGTTGGGGCAGACTGCTATGCGGCTGCTTACGACCGTAACGGCATTCTTACAGACGTCGCAAAAGGAATGCCCGATTATATGGGCGGTTCGGAGGAAGTGCCTTTAATGCTAAGCGGATTTACATTTGATACTGCATTAAAGCGTCCGGCAGGCGGCATGGCAAAGGCTTTTGTATGGAAGGATATGGAGCCTGCGTGGGACACTATATACCAACATGCGTCCGAAGAAGTTATACTTGATGATGTTGATATTATAGTCGGCACAATCGGCGAAAGTAAGGCTATAGACACGCTTGCATCATGCGGGGATATTGACGTAAGCGAGATTGAGGGTTTATGGGAAAGCTTTACAATTCAGCAGGTTGACAATACGCTTGTAATCGCAGGAAGCGACAAGCGCGGTACTATTTACGGCATTTATGACCTTTGTGAGAAAATGGGAGTTTCACCGTGGAGCTTCTGGGCTGATACGGTGGTTCCGCATGAGGACAATTTGTACATAAATCTCCCCGACGGCGGTTACACAGAGGGCGAGCCGAGCGTTAAATACCGAGGTATATTCTTAAACGACGAGTTTAATATGTCCGAGTGGTCAAAGTCAATGGGCAATACGGGCAAGAATATGAACAATGCGACGTATGAAAAGCTGTTTGAACTTCTCTTGCGTTTAAAGGCTAACTACTTATGGCCTGCAATGCACACATATTCGACCGCGTTCAATAACACGGACGGCAACGCGGAATTGGCGGACAAATACGGTATTGTTATGGGTTCATCACATGCCGAGCCGATTTTAAGAAATAACCTCGGTGAATTATATAATTATCAGCAGGAGTGGACAGCGGCAAACCCTGATAAGAAGCTTTATATAAATACAGAGGACGATGCAAAACGCAAGGTTGCGTGGATGTGGACTGATAAAGATAATAACGGCAACGCTGTGTCAAATAAGGAGTTTTTAACGGACTACTGGCGCGCGAGGGCAAAAGCCAACAGCGCGTATGAAAATACATATACTCTCGGTATGCGCGGAGTGCACGACGGCAGTTTCAGCACAAACATGAACAGTCAGACCGCTATGCAGGAAATTCTTGAAGCGCAGACGCAGATTTTAAAGGACGAGGTCGTAACAGAGGGGCAGGATATTTCGGACATTCCGCAGGTGTTTATTCCGTACAAGGAAATGCTTGACATGTACAACAAGGGGTTGGAAATTCCCGATTATGTAACGCTTATGTGGCCCGATGATAATTTCGGCTATATTCGTCAGCTTCCTACTGAAAAAGAACGCGAAAGAAGCGGGGGAGCGGGCATATACTATCACCTGTCATACTACGGCAGACCGACAAGCTATTTGTGGCTTTCTTCGACCTCGCCGTCTCTTATCCGCGAGGAAATGACAAAAGCATACGATATGGGCGCGCAGAAGATATGGATTGCCAATGTCGGCGACTTAAAGCCGGCAGAAACGGAAATCGAATATTTCCTTGACCTTGCAAAAGATGTTGAAACGGTAAGAAACACAGATGTCGGAGACTGGCTCAAAACAAACGCAAAGCGAGATTTTGGTTTTGATGATGAAAAGGCTTCGGAATATGCGGATGTTAAACTGGGTTATTACCAAAATGTCGGTTCACGCCGTCCTGAACACCTTGTAAACGGTTTGTTTAGCGAGAACTTCGGCGATGAGGGACAAAAGCTGATTGACAGCTATGCAAGCTTAGAAAAACGCGCCGAAACGCTGTATAACGGACTTTCAGACGACAGAAAACCGTCGTTCTACGAACTTCTTCTCTACCCCGTAAAGGGCGCGAAGAATATGGCTGAAAAATATGTGTATTCGGATAAGGCGAAGCTGTATGCCGAAAAGGGCTATGGCGCGGCGGTGAATAAATACGCGAAAATGTCAGACGACGCATATCAGAGAGTGGTTGACGACACGGCAGAGTACACGTCAATGCTCGGCGGCAAGTGGGATAAGATGATGAACCCGTACCAGACACAGCTAAAAGGCTCATTCGGCGGACCTATAACAGGCAAGCTGGATAACCCCAAAGTGTCAGAGCTTCAGTTTACCAATATGGAGGTTGTACCTGAGAGTCATATTCTATCCTTTACGAAATATTCAACAGAGCCGAAATATGTTGACATTATAAACACAGGCACAGGCTCGTTTGATTGGACAGCGGAATTAAGCGCTGATTGGATAACTATTAACAAAACAAGCGGAACGGTTGCTGATGATGACAGAATTTATATCGGCACTGACCTGTCAAAAGCTGAAAACGGCGAAAACAGCGCAGACATAACCTTTACACGTAAAATTGGCGACACTGATATACAAACTGTTCGTATTAATGTGACATTGGATAATACTGATGTTTCGGCGGAAGAAAAAGCATATATAGAAAGCGACGGTTATGTTTCAATTGAAGCGGAGCACTTTACAAAGAGTGTTAAAAACGGCGACTACGAGTGGAAGGTTGAAAAAGGCTTCGGCAGAAGCGGCGACAGCGTAAAAGCTTATCCTGACACCGCAAAGACTGTTGCGACGCCGAATAAGGACAACAGCGCATATCTTGAATATGATGTTTACTTTACATCAGCAGGAACATTCGATATTGACATGTACCGTATGCCGACGCTTAACGAGGTTTCGGGAGCGTCAATGCGGTGCGATATAGGCGTTGACGACGGCGCGCCCGTAAGGTTCAGCGGAACAACAAAGGCGGTTGACAAGTCAACGGGAACAGACGCATGGGGCAAGGGAGTATTGCAGAATACGGAAGTGCTCTCAGGAAAAATAACAGTGCCGTCAGAGGGCTGGCACGAGGTAAGGCTTTATAACGAGAGCGCGGGAGTTGTTGTTGATAAGTTTGTTATAACAACAGGCGAAAAGAAAGAGTCATATTTCGGCGCGCCCGAAAGCTATAACACGACTTATAATAATCAGATGAAGCCACTTCCCGAGCCGTCAGAAGCGGCTGCGGAGCAGACGGGCGATATAACACCTCTGTTTGAGCCGTTGGCAATGGTTTTAGGCATAGAAGAAGTAACCGAGGAATGGGAAGGCGAAACATATACTTATTATACCGTTCCGACAATAGCCATTAAGGATTTTGATATAGGATTTATAACTTTCATTATAGCCTCGTATGACAAGGACGGTAATATGATTGACGCTGCATATACTTCGCATGGAAACAGCATGGAAACGGGCGAAATCTTGCCGTTTGAAGTGATGTATCCGTCAATAGAAGGAGCGGAAACAATACAGTGTATGCTTGTAAAAGGCGATGTTGATTATGAAACAGGTGAAATAACGGACAGCATAAATTGGGAAACAGGTGAAATAATGGGCAAAGCTTTCGAGCCTATTGCTCCTGTATACGAAAAACGCCTGACAGGATGGCTTGAGCCTGAAATTTCGCTTATGGCTTCATACGATAACGGTTATGTTTATCCTGCAACGAGAATGGACGGTTATATCGGCAAGGAGTCGGTATGTGTTATATCTGAAAGCGGTTCAACAAACACAAGCGGAATAAAATATATCCGTCAGAACACGGTTGCAGAGGACACATACAGCAAGCTTCCGTTTAACGGCGAGGGTAAATTTGACTTAAAAATCAAGGTTGCAGATGAAAGCGATATGATAACCGAAACGTTCAGCACAATTAAAAACATATCAACCGACACAGAACCGATGAGTCAGGAGCTCTACAATTGGAATTTTGACACTGACCAGACAGGCACGGGAGCGAATGTACCTGTGCTCGGCGGAAACGCGGTATATGACGCTAACAGCAAGTCAATAAAGCTCACGCCCACAAACGAAGCAGGCGGTAATCTGACCGTAGACCTTGACGGTGCGGTTACCGCGGCGCAGGGCGAAAAAATAACGGTTGTTTCAAAAATCGCTTACGGAAATTTATCGGGCAAGTATATGACTTATGAGCTTACAGACAGTAAAGGCAATATGCTTGTAAGGTCAAAGATAAACCGTTATACGGGCAAAACGCAGTCTTTGACAATAGGCGGCGCGGAACAGCTTACAGACGGAAATTATCCGTCGGCAATTCAGAAAATTGACAATAACGCGACAACGCCGAACGGTAAGTTCTCGATTTACACAGCGGTTATAGATCCTGCTTCAAATGAAATAACGCTTACTATTTCAAATACGGCAAATTCTACCGTAAACGAGTACAGAGGAAAGCTCCCCGAGGGGACATCGTATGATTTGAAAAAGCTTTATTTCACCACTGACTATAACAATTCGGGAAGAAGCTGTTATGTGGACGATATTCTGGTAACAAAATCAAAGGCGGCAGCATATACAATCACGTTTAACATTCCCGAAGGGGCGGTTCTGACGCTCACTGACGGTGTTACAAACTCGGCTGTAAATCCAGAAGAGGACGGAACATATAAACTGTGCGACGGTATATATAACTATACTGTGACGCAAGACGGTGAAAGTATAAGCGATACTTTGGAATTGTCGCCCGCGACAGAATCAAAAGTGATTACAATTCCTTAAATATCGCGTCAGCAAATTAGAACTATATAAAAAGGACTGACTCGTTTTTTGCGGGACAGTCCTTTTTGCATGGCTTTTTTTCGACAATCTCCGCATTATTACATTGATATTAAAGGTATGTTATATTTGCGAGTCAACCCTTAAAAAATGGAAAGAATTGTGCTATAATAGCCTCACGGCACTTGAAAGCGGCGCGTATAATCGTCTGCCAGTAACAGAATTAAAGATATTTCGTATTATAACATATGAGAAAATTATTATAATGCGAGGTGTTAAAAGTGGGCAAACTTATTATAGACGGCGGCGAAAGAATCAGCGGTGAAATACGCGTGCAGGGCGCAAAAAATGCTGTGCTTCCAATCCTTGCGGCAACGGTGATGGCTGACGGCGTAAGTGTTATAAAAAATTGTCCCTCTCTTCGGGATGTGGATAAAACGGATCTTGTTCTTGAAAGACTGGGGTGCATTGTCAGGCGAGAGGAAAATGTTGTGACGGTTGACACAAGAGGAATGTGTGACTGTGAAATTTGCGAGGATCTTATGCGTGAGATGCGGTCATCAATAATATTTCTCGGAGCGATTATTTCACGCTGTAAACGCGCGGTTGTAAGTATGCCGGGCGGATGCCCGATAGGACTCAGACCTATTGATTTGCACTTGAAGGCTCTGAAAGAAATGGGTGTAAGCATACAGGAAGAGCATGGGTACATAAATTGTAAAGCGGAAAAGATACGCGGAGGGAATATTCATCTCGATTTTCCGAGTGTTGGAGCGACAGAAAATGTGATGCTTGCAGCGGTGTGCGCTGATGGAATAACGACTGTTTCGAACGCGGCGCGCGAGCCTGAAATAGTGGATTTGAGCAATTTTCTAAATAGCATGGGCGCTAGGGTATACGGAGCGGGCGGCAGTGTAATAACTATACATGGAGTTGAAAAACTAAATGGAGCAGAGTATACGATAATGCCCGACAGAATAGTCGCCGCCACATATCTTGCCGCCTCGGCGATAACCGGCGGCGAAATATGTCTTAACAGCGTAAATCCGTATGATATGGGCGCAATGCTGCATGTGCTTGAGGAAATGGGAGCAAAGATAAGATGTGAAAACAGCAGGATAATTCAGACCGCTCCCAAGACATTAAGAAGCGTACATACAATACGAACTATGCCTTATCCCGGATTTCCGACGGATATTCAGTCGCCGTTTATGGCGCTTGCGTCAATGGCGAGAGGCACAAGCGTATTTATAGAAAACATATTTGAAAACAGGTTTCAGCATGTTGACGAACTTACAAGAATGGGCGCGGATATAAAAGTAGAAGGAAGAAGTGCTGTGGTTAGGGGAGTGAGAGAACTTCAGGGCGCAAATGTTGTAGCGCGGGAACTTCGCGGCGGAGCAGCGCTTGTTATAGCGGCGCTTGCTGCAAACGGAACAACATCTGTGAGCGGAGTTGATTTTATTGATCGTGGCTATGAAAATATAGAAAAGTATCTTCAAAGCTGCGGGGCTAAGATAAGACGCGAATAAATTCAGGGTGATAGAATGGATGAAAAACGAGGTAACATACACCTGGTAAAGACAGGCGGAAGAAGAGTTACAAAGACTACAACCGAATATGACCGGAACAGTCTTGAAAAAAGGCTTGAAAATGAAAAACGCGGCAATGTCAACACAGAAAAAAGACGTTCCTCAAATTTGGCAAAGAAAGTCAGGTATCAGAAAAGACAGAAGCAGCGGCGCTTGAAAAAGCAAAGGCGCCGCGCCTTGCTTGCGTTAATTATGGCGGCGGTGTTCGTTCTGATACTGATGTTTATGACACCGATTTTTAATATACGTCAGGTGTCTGTGGAGGGTAACGCGCTTGTGTCGGCGGAACAGTTTGAGGAGAAATTAAAGCCGCTTATCGGAGAAAATCTTTTCAGAACGGGCAAAGGTAAAATACGCAAGACATTAAAGAGTATTCCGCTTATAGACAAGGTGGATGTGCAGAAAAAAATGTTTCCTCCGTCTGTAAAGGTAACGGTTGCGGAATATGTTCCGGCGGGTATGATAAAAACTGACGGCGCGAGTATTTTGGTCAATTCACAGCTTACCGCGCTTACCGATGATGGAAATATGATTACACATGTCCCGGTGGTAACAGGGTTAAATATATCAGATAGTCAGTCGGGAAAAGAAATTAAGAGTGACGAGACTGAAAAGAAGGAAGCTGTGCGGACTATTTTAAGAACTCTTGAAAGTACCGGAATTTTGGACAAGGTTATTGAAATAAATGTCCGAGATGTAACTAACATAGTTTTAAATTATGATTACAGGCTAAACGTTATATGCGGCACACAACTTGGATTGGAGCGTAAAATCAGACTGCTTCGGGAAAGCGTATATCATAACGAGATAGACGAAAATGCGCATGGCACAATGGATTTAACGGTTCCCGGATATGCCGAGTATACACCGTGATTTTAAAATTGCACAAAAAAAGAGCGAAAAAACTGGATAATATTGTTGAATATTATTTGCCTTTAGTGAAAATTTGTTGAAAAAAACTATTGAATATGTTAAAAAAACATAGTAAAATAATATATATGTGGAGATTTCCCGTCGTTTCGTGCGGGATAAACTACGAAGGAGGATAATTAGATGAGTGCTATGCCTATTAGTTTGGAAGAAAACACTACCATAGATGGTGCTAGAATCAAAGTCATCGGTGTTGGCGGCGGCGGCAATAATGCTGTAGACCGTATGATAGAGGCCGGTGTCACAAAGGCGGAATTTATTTGCGTGAATACGGATGCACAGCAGCTTGCGAACGTAAAGGCCCCAACAGTGCTTCAAATCGGAGCAAAACTTACAAATGGACTCGGCGCGGGTGCAAAGCCTGAAATCGGAAGACAGGCGGCGGAAGAGACTAAGGATGAAATCAAGAATCTTGTTAAAGATACGGAAATGGTATTTGTAACAGCAGGTATGGGAGGCGGAACCGGTACAGGCGCTGCTCCTATAATCGCGGAAGCGGCAAAATCTCTGGGAGTGCTTACTGTTGCGGTTGTGACAAAGCCATTCTTCTTTGAAGGACCTCAGAGAATGAGAAACGCTGAGGAGGGAATAAAAAATCTTGCGGAAAAGGTTGACGCTATTGTTACTATTCCAAATGATTTGCTGTTAAAGATTGCGGATAAGAAGGTTACTATAAAGGATTCCTTCAAACTTGCCGATGATGTGCTTCGTCAGGGTGTTCAGGGAATCATTGAGGTAATCACTCAGCGTGGCATCATGAACTGTGACTTTGCGGATGTAAGAACAATAATGAAGGACAGCGGTGTTGCTCACATGGGTATAGGTATAGGTAAAGGAGAGAACGCGGCATCAGACGCGGTTCGCGCGGCTATTGAAAGTCCGCTTCTTGAGACAAGCATTGAGGGCGCTGAAAATGTGCTTCTTAATATCACAGGCGGAAGTGAGTTCTCGCTTGTTGATATGGGCGAGGTTTCAAGCATTGTCCGTGATATGGTAAGCGAGGAAGCTAACATTATCGTTGGAACAGCTATGGATGATCATCTTAAGGATGAGATTAAGGTTACTCTTATTGCAACCGGTCTTGACGGTTCTGTAAAGAGAGGCAAGGATAATGGCAGCGAGCTTAAGAGAATTACTCCTAAGTTTGCTGGCGGAAGCGGTTCAGACAGAAAAACTCCATCTTATACATCATCTGTTTCTGATTTGGACGAAAGTTCAATCTTCAACAGAAAACTTAAACCCGGTATGGGTAACATAGATGTTCCGGATTTCTTTAAACCGGGCAGATAAAGGGAATATTGACAGACCGCTGAAATTTTCGGCGGTCTGTTTTCTTGTATAAATGAATAACTATATTGACAAATTAATACTGTTGCGATACAATGTAATTGTGAAAAACGCTGAATAAGAACTATTTTTATTCTAACAATAAGTAACCTGAGAAAGGGGAGATTTTAATGAATTTAGAAATGCTGCATCCCGCAGACCAGCTTGTAATGTTTATGGAGCGAATATATGGCTACGGAATGACTACCACATCGGGAGGAAACCTGTCTATACTTGATGATAACGGTGATATATGGATAACACCCGGTTCTATAGACAAGGGAAGTCTTACCCGTAACGATATGGTGCGCATAAAGCCTGACGGAACGATAATAGGTAATCATAAGCCGTCAAGTGAGTATCCGTTCCATCAGCATATTTACAAAAGCCGTCCCGACTTGAAAGCTGTTTTGCATGCGCATCCACCGGCTCTTGTCGCTTTTTCTATTGTCAGAAAACTGCCGAATACGAGTCTTATACCTAACGTTAAATTCTCCTGCGGAGAGATTGGAATGGCAAAATACAGTCTTCCGGGCAGCAGTGACTTGGGAGATAAAATAAGTGAAGAGTTTGCAAAGGGATTCAACACTGTAATTTTGGAAAATCATGGTGTTGTTATAGGCGCGAAGACTATGTTTGACGCGTTCAAGTCTTTTGAGACGCTTGATTTCAGCGCGAGACTTGAAATCGACGCGAATAATATCGGTACACCAAAGCCTCTTACACCTGAGCAGATAGATTGGTATAAGTCACGTCAGAATGTGTCTATGGATGAGTTTGTCGCTCACAATATCAGCAGCGAAGAAAAAGAGGCAAGACGCGAGATATGTAAACTGATAAAAAGAGCGTATAATCAGCAGCTGTTCACAAGCACGCAAGGTACTTTCTCGCAGAGAATAGACGATGAAAGTTTTATTATTACACCGGCTCTGTCAGACAGAAAATACCTTGAACCTGAAGATATTGTGAAAATCAGCGGCGACTTAAAGGAATTAGGTAAAAATCCGTCAAGAAGCGTGGAACTGCACAGAGAAATATATAAACAGCACCCTCATGTAAATTCCATTATAATAGCGCATCCTCCATGTATAATGGCATTTGCGGTAACGGAGGAAACTCTTGATTCAAGAACTATACCTGAGAGTTATATTCTCATGCGCAAGATACCAAAGCTTGAATTTGGTTCAAACTATATGAAGCCAAAAGAAACTGCTGCTGTGTTTAAGGAAAACACCCCTATAGCGATAATTAATAATGATTGCGTTATTGTAACGGGAAGCGGTCTTTTAAATGCGTTTGACCGTCTTGAAGTCGCGGAATACAGCGCGAAAGCTATTATTGCCGCAAAAGACATTGGTGAGGTTGTTGCGATAAACGATGAAGAAATTAATGATATTGAAGAAGCGTTTAATCTTGTAAAGTAAGTCAATCGGAGGTGTATTATGAAAAAGAAAAATATTGTTCCTGTCGCGATAGTGGCTGTTATTGTTATCATTGCGATATGGCTGGTAAGCGGATATAACGGACTTATAAAATTGGAAGAATCCACGGATACGGCTTTTGCTGATGTACAGGTTCAGCTTCAGCGCCGCAGCGATTTGATTCCTAATCTTGTAAACACGGTGAAAGGCTACGCAGCGCATGAAACAGAGGTGTTTGCAGAGGTTTCAAATGCTCGAGCAAAGCTTGCCGGAGCGGCTACTGTTGATGAGATGAATGCCGCGGAGGGCGAGATGAATTCTGCTCTGAGCCGATTGCTTGCCATTTCCGAAAGTTACCCGGAGTTAAAGTCTAACGAAAATTTCTTGAATCTTCAGGATGAACTGGCGGGAACGGAAAACCGTGTAGGCACAGCCAGAAGAGATTATAATCAGACAGTTCAGAAATACAATGTAAAAATCAGATCTTTCCCGACGAATATATTTGCAAATATGCTCGGTTTTGAAAAGAAAGAATTGTTTGCGGCTGATGAGAACGCGCAGTCTGTACCCGACGTGAATTTTTGATGAATATGAATAATAGGGTAATAAGACACGCTGCCGTTTTGACTGCTGTTTTCATGATGATATTCTCCATATGCGCATATGCGAAAACTGACATTCCGGAGCCTACGGAGAGACTGTATGTCAATGATTATGCGAATGTTCTTGATAAAGAGACCGAAAACTATATTTTTGAAAAGAGCAAAGCATACAGTGCGGACGGAGGACCACAGGTGGCTGTTTTGACGATGAAATCAATCGGAGAAACGTCTTTGGAGGAGTTTTCGATAGATACTGCCCGTAAATGGGGAATAGGCGGCGATAAAGATAATAACGGAGTTCTTATACTGCTTGTTATGGATAGCCGTGATATACGCATTGAAGTCGGATACGGACTTGAAGGCGTGCTCAATGACGGAAAGTGCGGAAGGTTTATAAGAAATGCGAGCAGCGCGTTGTCTTCGGGAGATTACAGCGGCGGAATAAAACAGATTTATGACTCGGTCATAGGCGAACTTGAAAAGCCTGCAAATGAGGGTAACGTTGCGGTTACATTGTTTACCGCGGTTCTTATTATAGCATTATGGATTATTGCAAGCAGACGCGGCGGAGGTCATTACAGACGCGGAGGATATTACAGAGGTTATGGCCCAGGCAGCTTCGGTGGATTCGGCGGATTCGGCGGCGGATTTTCCGGAGGCGGCGGCAGCTTTGGCGGCGGCGGAGCGAGCGGTAAATTTTAAAATTGTATGGGCTGCTAATTAGCAGCCCTGTTTTATGAAAAAATATAATTTTTTTTGAAATTAATGCAACATTTTGACGTTTTAAAACGTATTATATATGAAGGATAAAAATACCATACATAATTAAGGAGGAAAAAACATGAAAAGATTGGTATCAGCAATTTCAGTACTGACGATAGCAGCGTCAATTCTCGCGCCGGCGGGATTCGCCGCGGATACGGATACGGAAATGAAATCTGTATTAGAGAGCGTAAAGGCAAGGGTGGAAATTCCTGAGGAATGCTCGGAGTTTTCAAGCGGGACAAACACTATGTACGGCGCTACAAAGTATAGGTTTAATTGGTGCAGTAAGGATGATGAGGAACGCAAGTATGTAAATATTGAGTGTTATGATAACGGTGTCATTACATCGTATTGTTACGCGGATGATTCTTCATATAGCAATGAGCCTAAGCTGCCGAAGATTTCGAAGGACGACGCTAAGAAGATAGCGGAGGATTTTGTGGAAGCGTTAAATCCCGATTTCCCTTATGAAATCAGAGTAGAAGACAATGAAAACGGAAATCTTTACAGCAGCGGATATTCTTTTGACACAGAGGTTTATATAAACGGTGTTTCTGTATATCAGTCTGTAGGCTCTGTAAGTGTTGACGGAGAAAACGGAAGCGTGGAAAATTGTTATATAAACTATGCTCCGACAGAATATCCGTCAGTTGAAAACGCTATAAGTAAAGAGGACGCAAAAAAAGCGTATAGTGAGAAACTCGGACTTAAGCTTGTTTACAGAACATATGTTGATGATGACGGAAATGAGATTGCCTACCCTGTATATGTGCAGAAGTATGATTACAACCATTACATAAACGCGTTCACGGGAGAAATTGAGGATTTTTCAAAAAATATTGGCGGTTTAAAAAAGGAAAATTTTGCTTTAGCTGAAAAGTCAGCGGCATCGGACTCAGGATCGTCAGCAGGAAGAGGACTTACAGAGCAGGAGATTGAAGAGTTGGACAATGTGAGCGGTCTTGTTTCAAAAGCCGACATGGAAAACATGCTTAAGAATAATGAAACTCTTGATATCCCCAAAACTGCGAAGGTAACTAATATAAATCTTTCAAAACAGTATAATAAAGAAGTATATGCCTATACAATTTCTATGTCTGACGACAAAACAAATATATATCTGTCCGCGGACGCAAAGACAGGCGAGATTAAGCGTTACAACAGATACAGCGAAAATTCTAACAAAGAGAGAAACTTCAAAAACGAAAATGATGATACGCTGGCGGCTTTGGCAGGAGATAAGGCAAGCGAGTATAAATACGATGAAGATGGCGGATATTACAAGCGATATGTAAATGGAATATGCGTTGAGGGAGACAATGCTTATATAACATACGAGGATGACGTGCTTACTAATTACAGCATTGGATATACAAATACAGTATTCCCGTCTATAGACGGTGTTATGAGTGTGAGCGACGCGGAAAAAGCCATGTTCGATAAAGACGGATATGAAATACAGTATGAGATTAAATATACAAACGAAGCAATGACGGCTATTCCGGTATATGTTCATAATACTGTAAGCATAAATCCGTTCAGCGGTAAATATGTGAATTATCAGAATGAGGAAGTAACAAATAATGATAATGTGATAGAGTATTCTGATATATCAGGTCATTATGCTGAAAAATATATAAGAGAACTTGCTTATTACAGAGTCGGATTTGAAGGCGGTGAATTTAAAGCTGATGAAAAAATAACTCAAAAAGATTTTCTTATTCTTCTG
>CAJUEZ010000043.1 GCA_910585485.1 uncultured Clostridia bacterium | reverse complement strand
TACAGCCTCGCACCCGGCAAGTCCCGCGCCTATAACTTTTACTTTCACTTATTTTCTTCCTTCAGCTTTCGTTCATATTTACAATCTTCATTATAACAATAAATCTTCCCGCGCTTACCCTGTTTCTTTAAAAGCAGACTGCCGCACTGCGGACATGCCTCCTCTTTAACAGGCATATCCCATATCATAAAATCACACTTTGGAGAATGCTCGCAGCCGTAATATATTTTACCGCGTCTTGATTTTTTAACAAGAATTTCTCCGCCGCATTTTGGGCATTTCGCGCCGGTTTCCTCTCGGATTGCCTTTGTGTTCTTACACTCAGGATAACCCGGGCAAGCAAGAAACTTACCGAATTTACTTAGCTTATAGACCATCTTTCTGCCGCACTTTTCACATACGACATCAGATTCCTCATCTTTTATTTTAATCTTTTCAATATTCTTCTGTGCCTTCTCAAGACTATCTTTAAAGGATGGATAAAAGTCTATTAAGATATTCTTCCATTTTACAGAGCCTTCCTCGACGTTATCAAGTTCCTCTTCCATGCCGGCAGTAAATTCCACATCGACTATATCCGAGAAATTATTCTTCATGATTTCTGAGGTCACAAAACCCAGTTCTGTAGGGATAAGCTGTTTTTTGTTTCTTACAACATATCCGCGCGAAACTATAGTAGAAATTGTCGGAGCGTATGTTGATGGTCTTCCGATACCGTTTTCTTCAAGTTCACGTATCAGCGAGGCATCACTGTAGCGTGACGGCGGCTGAGTGAAGTGCTGTTTATCTTCCGTGCTTTTTAGTATTAGCGGTTTATTCTCCTCAAGCTTTGGAAGCATTTTTACTTTCTTTTCCTTATTATCTGTAGACTCCACATAAACTGTCGTATAACCCTTAAACTTAATGTTTGAGCCGCTCGCCTTCAAGGTATGTCCGCCGGCATTTATAGTTACCTGCATAGTGTCATAAACCGCGCTGGACATCTGACTTGCCGCAAAGCGTTCCCAAATAAGTTTATACAGTCTGTACTGGTCATTTGTAAGCTTATCTTTAATTTCAATAGGCTTTATACTTATAGATGTCGGACGTATTGCCTCATGAGCATCCTGCGCGCTTTTCTTTGTTTTGTACTGTTTGGGGTTTACGTATTCGCTGCCATATGTCTCTGTAAGATACTCCACAGCTTCCTTCTGCGCGTCATCGGCAATTCTGAGAGAGTCGGTTCTCATATATGTTATAAGACCTATTGTGCCTATTTTTCCGCCAAGATTAATACCCTCATACAGCATTTGCGCAATCTGCATTGTTTTTGATGCCTGGAAATTATATTTTCGCGACGCGTCCTGCTGCAGTGTACTTGTTGTAAACGGAGGCTGAGGATTACGTTTTTGCTGTCCTGTCTTTACTTTTTCCACGACGAACTCAACCTTTTTTAAGTCGTCAGACACTTTGTTGGTTTCCTCGGCATTTGTCAGTTTTACTTCTTTCCCGTTTTCGCCGTAATATTTTGCGGTAAAATCCTTTTTGGAAACAGGGTCTTTAAGTTCCGCTTCTATGGACCAGTATTCCTGAGGAGTGAAGTTTTCTATTTCCTCTTCTCTATCGCATATCAGTTTTGTCGCCACGGATTGAACGCGTCCGGCGCTCAGTCCTCTTTTTACTTTTTCCCACAAAATAGGACTTATTGTATATCCAACTATTCTGTCAAGAACACGTCTTGCCTGCTGAGCATCAACAAGATCCATATCTATCTTCCTCGGATTCTTTATCGCCGCTTTAACCGCTGTCTTTGTTATCTCGTTAAAAGTCACCCGGCAGTCAGACTGAGGGTCTATATTCAAAGCCTGTGCCAAATGCCAGCTTATCGCTTCACCTTCTCGGTCAGGGTCGGTTGCAAGATACACAACATCCGCCTTTTTTGCTTCTTTCTTAAGCTGTGTAAGAAGTTGTCCCTTTCCCCTTATTGTTATATACTTAGGTGTGAAATTATCATCAATATCAACGCCCATCTGACTTTTGGGAAGGTCTATTATATGCCCCATAGACGCCATTACTGTATAATCCTTACCCAAATACTTTTTTATTGTTCCCGCCTTTGCGGGAGACTCAACTATAAGCAGCTTTTTTGTAGCCATAATTGCCTCCAAATCTATAATTTTAATTGATAAGAGCTTCCGGGAAGCTTTTTGATTATTCCTTTAACTTCAAGCATAATGAGGCGGGTGTTTATTTCACTCACCGGCATATCCAATTCCCGTGAAAGTTCATCAATCTGCATATTTTTCTTTATTAATATATTTACTATTGTTTTTTCTGTTTCATTTAGGTCTTTATACTTACTATTACCTTCTGCAACAGACATATCCTCTGTTTTTTGTATCTTTTTAAAGTTCATCGTATCAGGTGTTATCTTCTCGGCATAAGGATATTCGCATATCACATCTTCAGCACTGTTTATAAGCTTAGCGCCTTCCTGAATAATTGTGTTCGTTCCCAAATATTTTGTATCCGTGATATTTCTCGGAACAGCGAACACATCCCGATTATTTTCAAGAGCATAACGAGCGGTTATCAGCGCGCCGCTTTTTTGTGGTGCTTCCGTCACAAGCACTCCTCTTGAAAGTCCCGCTATGATTCTGTTGCGCCTTGGGAAATTACATTTAAGCGGCGGAGTTCCCGGAGGAAACTCTGTTAAAATACATCCCTTTTCCGTCATCGCCTGCACAAGCTGCGCGTTTTCCACCGGATATATCCTGTCAAGTCCGCAGCCTGTCACTCCGACGGCTATTCCGCCAGCGTCAATAGTTGCCCATGCGCCCACTGAATCAATTCCCGCCGCCAAGCCTCCTATTGTAACTACTCCGGCTTTTGCCAAAGACACGCACAATCTTTCAGTCACGGCTCTGCCATACTCCGAACAATGCCTTGTTCCGACTACTCCGATAGTTAAAACCTTGTCAAGTTCCGGAACCTTTCCATGTATATATAATACATATGGCGGATCTGTTATATTCTTTAAAATCTGAGGATAGTTATCATCATCAAACACAACTATCCGTCCGCCAAGCTTTAAGATTTTCTCAGCAATACTATTCGCAGCTGATAAATCTTTATTCATAAGTTCTGATTTTTCTTTATCTGAAATTCCCGGAATATTATTGAAATTTTTTGACTTGTATATATTGTCAACTGTTTCAAACCGTTTAAGCAACGCGGTTATCTTAACTGAAGCAATGTTCTTTTTATCTGTCAGCCACAGCCAGTACAACATATGTTCCATAATATCACCACCTGAAATTCCTATGTTACATTACTACAAAATGTGAAAATTGTCAAGACCTTTGTCTTACAAGTTCGTACATTAAAATTGACGCCGCCACTCCGGCATTAAGCGATTCCGCGTTCCCAAGTATAGGAATTTTAACTTTTCGGCACATTTTAAGAAGTTCCTCCGATATACCGTTTGCCTCATTTCCGACAATGATTACAGACGGATTTGTAAAATCAGCATCTCGGTAATCTATAGTATCATCGGCAAGCGCGCCGCCAAACAGCGAAAATCCTTTTTCCTTATACTTTTTCAACTTATCATAAGCGACATCGGTTACGACTTCTATATTAAAGAAAGAACCCATGCTTGAGCGGACTGTTTTAGGACTATATAAATCAGCGCATCCCTGTGAAAGGAGCACTGCCCCAAAACCTGCCGCGTCCGCGCTGCGTATTATTGTCCCAAGATTTCCAGGGTCGTTTATATGATCGCAATAAATATAATCATAACTGAGACTTGCTTCAAAATCCTTTCCGTCTTCTTTTTTTATAACAGCCAAAATTCCCTGCGGCGCTTTCGTATCGCACATTTTAACAAAAACATCATCCGCCGTCTTATATACGGGAATATCATCAGGATATTCAAAAGACTCTTGTTCATAAAAAGTAAACGACACATACAGAGCGGTTACCGTTTTGGTTGATTTTAAAGCGTCACTCACGGATTTTATACCCTCCACAAAGTATTCGCCGTATTTTTGCCTTGTTTTTTTCTGTGAGAGAGATTTTATATATTTACATTTATTATTTGATGAAGATGTAATTTCCATCATACTATTCACCCTAATTCACTTCTGTATTTTAGGCTATTATATACCTAAAAGCAAAATTTATCAACAAAAATTTTATGTAACAAAAAAAATAGCACAAACGTATTATACCATAAGAAGTTTTAAGGAGATGATTTTAGTGCATTCAAACGTAATTTTTGCCCTGTCGCTTACTGTGATGGCAGGATTAGCTACGGGAATAGGAAGCGTTATCGCTTTATTTGCAAAAACCACTAACACAAAATTCTTAGCAGGTTCTCTTGGATTTTCTGCCGGAGTTATGATATACGTATCAATGATTGAAATCTTTCAAAAAGCGCGAACATACCTTTCAGTATCTATGGGTGATGCCAAAGGATATTATTTGGCTGTGGCATCGTTTTTTGCAGGTATAATACTAATAGGTCTGATTGACTACTTTGTCCCATCAACCGAAGGCGATATAGGCAATCTCAACGAAAAAGACAACCGTTCAATAGCGCTTAAGCGTATGGGATTTATGACCGCGTTGGCTATCGGTATTCATAATTTCCCCGAAGGTCTCGCAACTTTCACATCCGCTCTTAAAGACCCTCATTTGGGTATAGCTATCGCTCTTGCAATAGCCATACATAATATTCCGGAAGGAATCGCCACATCAGTACCCATCTACTATTCAAGCGGAAGCCGGAAAAAAGCGTTTATCGTCTCATTTTTTTCCGGCATTACCGAGCCTCTGGGCGCGATTATCGGTTTTCTGATTTTAAGACCATTCTTTAACGACACTATATTCGGCATTCTGTTTGGATTAATCGCGGGAATAATGGTTTTCATATCGCTTGAAGAACTTCTTCCCATGGCTCGTGAATATGAAAAAAGTAAGGTAACTATTATCGGCACAATTTTCGGTATGGTGGTTATAGCTATAAGTCTGCTTTTATTTATTTAATACACGCTTCTGCCAATAAAAGAAGACGGATATATTATCCGTCTTTCTTTTACTTGTTTTCAATTTTATACAGCATAGCTGCTGATTCGGCACGCTTTATATTGTTATTGGGAAGGATTGTATTATCCTCATATCCGTTAATAATTCCGAGTGAATATAGCTTTTTCATGCCATCCTGTGCCCACTGAGGAATTAACGAAGCATCTGCAAACGGCAAATTCGGCAAATCTGAGTCTTCCGGCAGAATTCTCCCTAAGATTGTCATAGCCTCAGCGCGCGTTATATTATCGTAAGGCGCGAAAGTTGACGTCCCGTCATCATTTATACGTCCGAGTATTATCCCCTCGCTATATGAGGCTTTTATGGCTTTCACAGCCCACAGCGGTATGTCGTCCGTGTCGGTGAATTTAAGCTGTACGTCTTCATATTTTGATAAATCAAGATTTTTATAATTCACTATCATCGACGCAAACTCTGCTCTGGTCATATTATTATCGGGTTTAAACAGCATTTTCCCGTCTTCTTCCATGCCGCTTATAACTCCTGATGCGGTCATCTGAGTTATTATATCTTCAGCCCAATGACCGTCAATATCGTAAAACACACTCGGCGGTTTTGGATAATCCGAAATCTTTACAGGTATTTCCTTCGTATAGCCTCCGGCGCTTATCTTTATTTTTCCTTCCGCGTTCGCGCTTTTTGCGAGCGTGAAAATACCGTCTTCCGTAACTGTGCCTATATCCCCTTCAATTTCCCATTTATAAAGTCTGTTGTTTGAATGAAGTTCTACGTTGTTAACATATGCCGCCGCGGACAAATTCAGCTGTAATTCTTCATTTGCCTCAGTATATATAGCGTCTATTTCTTTCCAGTCAGCCTGATTATATATCTTAATATCCTCAGGAGTTTCAAAAACCGTGTATAACCTTGATATTACATCTCCGTTATCACTATATAAAACCACATTGACATCACCAGTTCCGTTAAGATACAAATACCCTTCGTCATTAACAGTACTTTCCGTTGCTGTATCGGCGCGGAATTTAATGTCATACGGTTCACTCATCTGATAATTTGCCGTGTCGTACATACTTTCAATCTCAATACGCGCGCTCATTCCCGACAAATAATTTGTATTTGCCTCTTCCTTTAGATTTACAATCCAAGGAATATTTGATTTTTCACGATTATCCTTCAAGAAAATGAAGTTTGCGACGTTTCTTAAATATCCATCAGACGGCGAGTTTACCACAGAACTAAAACTATTACCCGGGAAACGAGCCGAAATCACAGTCGAGCCTCCGCCGTCGAGATTTAACGCGTCCACGCATCCCAGTTCAACCATTCTTTGCGCCAGCGTTTTTAGCTGAGCGCCGTAACTGTAACCCCGCTGTCTTCCGTCAAGCGTGTAAAAAATTATATTTCCGTTTTCTTTTACTCCTACCGCTGTTCTCGGCGCGGCACCCGCTTCAAAATTGAAATTTGCCACTCCGTTTGACACAAGTCTTCCTCCGACACTGCTTACGGCATTTTCAGCCGATGCCCATGTGCCGTCATCTCCAACCGCTTCGTTTGACACCGTCAAAGTTTGACCCGCATGCAGTCTGCTGAGGAAATCATAACACTCGGAATTACCGCTTCTATCCATCACAAACACTATTTTACCGTCAGGTATTTCTATTGAACCGTTATATATAAAAACATCATCGACAGTAATCCGCATGCTTTCCCCAACGCGTATTCTACCCTCATTAGGTGTGCATATTACAAATATACACTCCGACGCTGTTTTAGTTGTATCTCCAAATTTGTCAGTAAGCATATACACAGGGTCAAATCCCGCCTGACACCATTTGTTTATATACATTATGTCTATGTCGTTTGCGCCGTCTGAAAGAGTCGTTTTTATATCAAGCCATCTTATAAAACCTGTTCCGTCCGCGCGGAATCCCACAGCGTCCTGTCCGCCGTATTCTTTTGAGATGATTTCTCCGTTTGATATAGTGTATCCCATAGGTATACCCGTTTTAAACGAAAAATAATCGGCATTTATGCCAACAAGCGGTCTTAATCCGTTATCCTCCATATACTGTTCGGCTTGCTTTATATTTCTTGTCCCGTATATACTGTAACCGTTTATTATAACAGGTACAGCCTCGCTGTTTGGAGTGTATTCCACATAATATTCATTCTGCTTTCCCACACTGCCTGAATTGAACTGCGCATTATGAAAATATGTAGACGCCCCCATGTAAGTGCTCCATCCGCCGCTCTCTTCTCCAAGTACAGCCGCGTATGAGGTTGTCCCAATCATCATGCTTATCACCGCTGCAAAAATCAACATTTTCTTTCTCACAACTTTTTCCTCCAAGTAATTAAAACATCTGTTCTATAGTATACCACATATTTTAATTTATGTAAAACTCAAATATTGGAATTTATAAATTATTTACATTTATCCGCATTATGTCAAAAAACAAGAGCTGCATTCACAGCAGCTCTTATCATTTTTTTATTCAAACGTCATTTCTTATAAGATCTTCATAAGTTTCACGTTTAATAACTACCTTAGCTTTCCCGTCAGACACAGCAACTACGGCAGGTCTTGGGATTCTGTTATAATTGCTTGCCATAGAATAGTTATACGCTCCTGTCGCCAGTACGGCAAGGGTGTCGCCTACATTCATTTCAGGCATCATTGCATCCTTTAAAAGAATGTCACCCGACTCACAGCATTTTCCGGCTATTGTTACCTTTTCCACTCTCTTGGCATTTGCGTTGTTGGCGACAACCGCTTCATACTCTGATTCATACAGAATATATCTCGGATTATCACCCATACCGCCATCTACCGAAACATATTTTCTTACATTCTTAATATCTTTTATTCCGCCTACAGTATAAAGAGTTATACCTGCCGGAGCTATGATTGATCTTCCCGGTTCCATAAGGATAAACGGCAGTTTTACTCCTCTTTCATCAGCGGTCTTTTTTACAACCTCGCTCACATGCTGAATATACTCATCATATGGCACAGGGTCATCTTCCTCGGTATACATTATACCATAACCGCCTCCGAGGTTAAGGCAATCTATTTCAAGTCCAAGCTTGTCCTTTAAATCGCCTATAAAATTCATCATTACTTCAGCAGCTTTGCAGAAAGGTTCAATATCAAATATCTGTGAGCCTATATGACAATGCACACCGTTTACTTTGACATTTGACATTTGGCTTGCTTTCTCAATTATTTCAAAAGCTTCACCGTTTTCAAGCGCAACGCCAAATTTTGAATCTATCTGACCTGTTTGAATAAAGCTGTGAGTGTGAGCGTCTACACCCGGCTTAATTCTGAACATTATATTCTGAACCTTGCCGTACCTTTTGGCTGTTTCATTAAGAGTCTCAAGCTCATAAATATTGTCAACAATGATATTTCCGACATTATTCTTAACAGCAAGCTCAATTTCATCAGCAGTTTTATTATTGCCGTGGAAATAGACTTTATCCATAGGAAAATCTGCCTTAATAGCAGTATACAATTCTCCTCCTGAAACAACGTCCACCCCAAGTCCTTCTTCTTTTACAAGCCGGCATGTATACAGTGAACAGAATGCTTTATTCGCATAAAGAACCAAACCGTTTCCCCCATAATATTTATCCATTGCTTCTTTATAAACACGGCAATTCTTTCTGATTAAATCCTCGTCAAGCACATAAAGCGGAGTTCCAAATTCCTTCGCCAATTCCACTGTATCATTTTTGCCTATAACAAGATGATTCTTCTCATTCACGCTTAAATCTTCTGATACAAACATTCCTTCACACCTTCCTCTGTTTTCTTCCTGTGTTATCCTTGAGTCCCATCGGGTTTCAAGTTATTGAGCAGGTCGATATTCTCCATTTTATTATCTTCGCGTATAATTTTAGGCTGTCTGCCTTCAGTTATACATTTTTTATCTATGATAACCGTCTTTACACTATCGTCAGATGGTGTTTCAAACATCACATCCGCCATAGCTTCTTCAATTATAGAGCGAAGTCCTCTCGCTCCGGTATTTCTTTCAATAGCTTTATCAGCAATAGCTTCTATTGCCTTATCCTCAAATTCAAGCTTTATGCCGTCGAATGCAAACAGAGCCTTATACTGCTTAATTAAAGCATTTTTAGGTTCTGTAAGTATTGTTATAAGCGTTTTTCTATCCAGCTTGTCAAGCTTTGCAAACACCGGAAGTCTTCCGATAAATTCAGGAATAAGTCCGAATTTCTGCAAATCCTGAGGAATCATTTTACTTAAAAGTTCATTTGTATTCATTTCTTTTTTGCTGGAAATCTCAGCGCCAAATCCAAGCCCCTGTTTTCCGGTACGGCTTTTAATGATTTTTTCAATTCCGTCAAAAGCGCCTCCGCATATAAACAGAATATTGGTAGTGTCAATCTGAATAAATTCCTGATGAGGATGCTTTCTGCCTCCCTGAGGCGGAACAGAAGCCACAGTTCCTTCAAGCACTTTTAAAAGAGCCTGCTGAACACCTTCTCCGCTTACATCGCGTGTTATTGAAGGATTTTCCGACTTCCTCGCTATTTTATCAATCTCATCTATATATATTATACCTTTTTCCGCGGCTTCAATTTCATAGTCGGCAGCCTGAATCAGTTTCAGCAATATGTTTTCAACATCTTCGCCGACATATCCAGCCTCCGTAAGAGAAGTCGCGTCCGCAATCGCAAAAGGAACATTCAGTATTTTGGCAAGATTCTGAACAAGAAACGTCTTTCCGCTTCCTGTAGGACCAATCATCAGTATATTACTCTTTTGAAGTTCAACATCGCCTGCCATATCAGAATGTTCTATTCTTTTGTAATGATTGTATACTGCTACAGACAGAATTTTCTTTGCTTCTTCCTGACCTACCACATATTCGTCAAGAAACTCTTTTATTTCTTTTGGCTTCGGCAGGTCAGATGACGCTATCCCGCTTTTATCATCATATTCACCGCCGAGTATACTGTTGCACATATCCACACATTCGTCACAGATATATACATTTGGTCCGGAAAGAAGTTTATTAACCTCATCCTCCGATTTACCGCAGAATGAACATCTGAAATGTTTTTTCTCGTCCATTATTTTCTCCTTTTACCAAAAGATGTTATTTTGACTGCTTGACAATGACCTCATCAATAAGTCCGTAAGCCTTTGCAGCATCGGCAGTCATAAAGTTATCTCTCTCCGTGTCCTCGCACAATTTTTCATATGTCTGACCTGTGCGTTCGGCAAGAATCTGATTCATCTTTTTCTTTGTCTCAACAAGATGATCAGTATATATTTTTATGTCGGTAGTCTGACCGCTGAGTCCTCCGCCCGATATAAGCGGCTGATGAATCATAATCTCACTGTTCGGAAGTGCAAATCTTTTTCCTTTTGTTCCCGCTGCCAGCAAAAATGCTCCCATGCTTGCCGCCATACCAATACATATTGTGGATACGTCACATTTAATATACTGCATTGTGTCATATATAGCCATTCCCGCTGTTATAGAACCGCCCGGACTGTCTATATAAAACTGAATATCCTTATCAGGATCCTTTGCTTCAAGATACAGCATCTGCGCGACAACAAGACTGGATGTTGCATTATCCACCTGATCCGCAAGAAATATGATTCTGTCCTCTAAAAGTCTTGAATAAATATCGTATGAACGCTCGCCTCTGTTGGTCTGTTCAACGACCATTGGTACTAATGCCATACTATTCATCCCCTTTATTATGAAATTATTTTACTGACGCATTATTTACAATCATATCGATTGTCTTCTGAATTTCAAGTTCTCCCTTGATATTCTCCATTTCAACTTCGCTCAACGCTTCTTTCAGCTTATCAAGTTCCATATTATACTTCTTTGACATATCAACGAGGTGAAGTTCCACTTCCTCCGGTCCCGCTTCAATGCCCTCGGTCTTCTTAACAGCTTCAAGCACAAGAGAGCCGCTTATCTGCTTCTTTGCCTGCTCGGCAAATTGAGCTCTGAAAGTTTCCATTGTCTGACCTGTATACTGCATATACATATCAAGATTCATTCCCTGATACGCGATTCTCTGAGCAAAATCTCTTACAATATTGTCAATCTGCGCTTCAAGCATTGCATCCGGAATGTCAAAAGAAGCATTCTCAATAACCTTATCAATAATCGCATTTTCTGTTTCAGTCTTTGCCTTATTCAATGCCGCTTCTTCCAATCTTTTACGAACGTCAGCCTTAAATTCATCCATTGTGTCAAATTCGCTGACTTCACTTGCGAAATCATCGTCAAGTTCAGGAAGTTCACGTTTCTTTATTTCATTAACTTTAACCTTGAAAATCGCGTCTTTACCTGCAAGATTTTCAGCGTGGTATTCCTCAGGGAATGTTACCTTTACTTCCACGTCGTCATCTGTTTTCGCGCCGACAAGCTGTTCTTCAAAGCCAGGAATAAACGTGCCTGAACCAATTTCAAGGTCATATCCCTCGCCTTTTCCTCCGTCAAAAGCTTCTCCGTCACAGAAACCCTCAAAATCAATTACAGCTATATCACCGTTCTCGATTGCTCTGTCATCAACCGTAATAAGTCTTGCGTTCTTCTTCTGCGCGGCTTCTATGTCTTTCTGAACGTCTTCATCTGTTACAGTATAATCAATCTTATCTACTTCTATACCTTTATACTCTCCAAGCGTAACCTCCGGTTTTGTTGTTACAAGCGCTGTAAATACTACAGGTTCGCCCGATTTTATTTCCTCGACGTCTATCTCCGGTCTTGCGACAGACTCTATGCCTGACTCCTTAAGAGCCGACTCATATGCGTCTGGAAGCAATGTGTTAATAGCCTCGTCATAAAACACAGCCTCTGTATAATATTTTTCAACAATCTTTCTCGGAGCCTTTCCTTTTCTGTAGCCCGGAATATTAAACTTGTTCGCATTCTTTTTATACGCCAAGTTGATTGCCTTGTCAAAATCCTCCGCGCTTACCTCAAATGTAAGTTTTACAAGGTTTTTCTCAATTTGTTCGTTTTTCACTGACATAGTGACATTATCCTCCTTCTGCGTCCATTCGGACATATTTAGATAGCGTATATTATATCACTACTTTATAAATATTTCAATTCTTTTTTTGAATTATTTACAAATTTTTCATATTTAATAACCTGTTACGTCTTCTTTTCGTATATTTTTACCCGCTTTGACTGTAAATATGGCTCAAAAACAAATCTCAGACTTAAATGTTTGCCTCTTGAAAAAAGAACGGTATTTTGATATAATAAAAATACATTTCCCTGATTGTATGATGGAGGAGATAATCGTGAATATAAAAATTTTAAGGAATCTTGCGCTGTTAATATCGCTAAGTATTTTGCTGTCAGCCGCAGACGTTTTTGCAGTAAATACAGCGGATTATCAGGAGGACGAGAATATAGAAGCGCATGACAAAGCAGAACGGCTTTATAAAAGCCGTCCGTACAGTCCGCGCCGTATGGAATATCTCGGACGCGGACTGACGGCTGTGCCGTCGGACAGCGGTGTTCTTGTAAGCTGGCGTTTTCTCGGCACGGATTCGGATAAACTAAAATATAATCTCTATCGTGACGGCGAAAAAATAAATAATGCTCCTGTAAATCTTACAAATTTTTTTGATAAAAACGGCACAGCAGGCAGCAAATATACACTTAAAGAAGTGTCTCAGGGAATCGAGAACGGAACTGAAACAGAAACAATAGCTTGGGATAAAAATTACATATCGTTTGACCTTCGTGATTACGGAAGTGATTATAATATCGACGACGCTTCTATAGGCGACCTTGACGGTGACGGAGAATATGAATATCTGTTTAAAAGAATCCCAAACAATATGGATGTTCCGACAAGAACCGTATACCCGCTGATTGAAGCATATGACAGTGACGGTGAGTATATGTGGACAATCAATATAGGTCCGAACGAGATAAACTCTATTGATATAAATATGCTCGTGTACGATATGAACGGTGACGGAAAGGCAGAAATTATTCTGCGCTCTTTTGAGGGGACAACTGACGGTATGGGAAATACAATCGGTGATACCAATAACGACGGCATTACTGATTATTCGCTTGACAGCAATAATCTGGCTATTTTTACGGACAGACAGTATATCGTTTCCACTCCTGAATTTATGTCAATGTACAGCGGTCAAAACGGAGCAGAAATAGCAAGAACGGAACTTTTGCCCTCAAAAGAACCGTTGTCGGAGTGGTCATACAGCTTCCGCGATACAGGACGGCTTACCAAAAGGGCAAGTCACTATTTGTGGGGTCTTGCATATTTGGACGGCGTAAATCCGAGCGTTGTAAACGTACGGGGTGCGTGGGATAATGTACGTGCGGCGGCTTGGCACATAGAGGACAATCAGTTTGTGAAGGATTGGGTGCTGAATACTCCAAACAAAGAAGATTTAAACAGTATATGGGGCACTTGCAATCATAACATAGGCGTTGCGGACATTGATTTTGACGGTAAGGACGAAGTCTTTTCAGGACCGATGGCTATTGATAACGACGGCACGGCAATGTATGCTACGAAGGCGCGGGACGCGGACGGTAATTGGGTAAAGCTTGGTCACGGTGACGCTTTTGATATGGCTAAAATGAGTCCCGACTATAACGGATATTTATCGTGGGCATGTCAGGAAACAAAAAACCTTCCCGTGAATATCGGTCTGCATGACGGAAGAACGGGTCAGGTTTTGTGGGGATATACAAAATCAAAAGACACGGGACGAAGCCGCGCGGCAGATATTGACCCTAATTACAGAGGTTTTGAGGTTTGGGGCTCAACCGCCACAATTCCCATGAATATATCGGGAGAACAAATTACAGATACGTATAACAAAATCCCCGTAAAACTGCCTGACGGAACGGACGGCGGCGCAGGCGCTCTTCCCATGAATTTCAAGCTGTATTGGGACGGCGATTTATTGAGCGAATTGCTGGACGACACCGTTATTTCAAAATGGGACTACAACAATAAAAAGCTTGACATAATTATGCAAGCGGACGAATGTTCATCAAACAGCGGAACAAAAGCTGTTCCCTGCCTTTGCGCTGATATTTTCGGCGATTGGCGCGAGGAGGTCATATGGAAAACAGCCGATGAAAAATCAATCCGTATTTATTCAACCGACTTTCCAACGGACTATAAAATACAGACCTTAATGCACGACAACGCATACCGCGCGTCGATTGCAATGCAGAATAATCATTATAATCAGCCTGCAAATGTAAGCTATTATCTCGGCGCTGAAACAACCGATATTCCATATTCGGAAATGTATACCGTACATAACGGGAAAGAGATTATAAATCCCGACTTAAACGGAAGTCATAAAAGCTATTCTGTAAAACCGCACGGGTACAGTTTCGGCAATATTAATGCGGATAACGGCAAGCTGAATATCCAAATATCCAATGACGGGTGTAATGATGACGCTGTGCTTATAATAGGAGAATATGACGGAAACGATGTTCTCCAAAAGGTGTCGTCCTTTGAAATAGCGCCTGGAAATACAGTTTATACAAAGCAGTATAAAATTGATGATTGCGTAAAAATCAAGCTATTTTTATGGGATAATCTTAATAATATGAAACCGCTTGATGAATGCAGCTTACAAATTTAATAAACGACAGTATTTTTGATAATCTGTTAAACAACGCATTGGAAGCGTCATCTCGCTGCCGCTTCCATTTCAACCGTTATGCAGCCTTCATTTCTTCTCAACTCGACCATATCAGGTGTTTCTCTGTAAATAGCGTATGATGTCCATGTTTTTCCTGCTGTAAATGGAATACCCATTTGTTTTAAACACGAAACAACAGTCTCAACTGTTTCTTTATGACATTCCACTTCACGTGATGGTTCTAAATAGTGGTACGATGTACCTTCATCTCTTACAGCCACAACAGGAACTATAATTTCTCCTACTAATGTAATAACACATTTTTCGGGAAGTGTTTTGCTCAAAAAATCAGCGGCATTTATAATGGAATTTCTGCTTGTGTCATACTCGCAAACAGGATATTTATTCTTGATTATCATTTTTTATTTCTCCTTAAACTTGACTCTGTTTATCTCTTCAAGTATAAATTGTATTCATACACATCGCCCTGATACTCTTCTTGCTTTCTAAGCATAAATTCATTAAATCCCAAAGATTGATACATATGAATGGCTCTAACATTATCATCTTCTGCTCCAACAGTAAATTCATAATATCCATTTTCTTTTAATACCGATAGAACTGTTTTTAAGAAATAGGTTCCGCATCCTTTATTCTGAAAATCTTCACGAACTCTAAATGCAAACATATACGCTCGTCTGCCTCGTATAGCATAATTTTCATCGTCACTTTCATACATCACGCGAAGTTCACCTATTAAAACATCGTTATCATACAAAACAAAAATATCAATAAGTTAACCGATTGAATATAATAATCTAAAAGTTCATATATCCAATCTTGAAGTACCGAAAACCTAAATCCTAACGCTTTCGCCTTTTCAGTATTTATACTATATTCCGGTTCTCCATTATATGGAGCATTTTCTCCTGCTTTATCAATAATTGCCTTTGTTCCTGTTTTCTTTTCAACATACTCAATTATTTCTTTTATGGAAATAGTTCCTTCAGCGCTTCCGTTAATCGCTCCTCTGACATCTTTATCTACTAAAAAAGCCATAAACTGTCCGGCTTCATCAGAACGAATATATCCCATCTGATAAGCTAAATTATCTATGTTCATCGGAATATATTTCATGGTATGTTCAACATAAAACAACATTCTTTTTGTATAATCATCTTTTCCTAACGCAAACGGATACCTTACAGCAATCCAATTTCTATCGTAATACTCTTGCCACAAAGAACACTCAGCCTGCCGCTTTATTTCCTCATACGGAAAAGCTTTCCTGTCACACCATATCAAT
>CAJUEZ010000042.1 GCA_910585485.1 uncultured Clostridia bacterium | reverse complement strand
CGGAGCGGAACCATTGTTTTGCCATTGATAAGGCGAGCAGGAACGTCCATAGTAGCGGGTGTGTTATTTACCTCTGCATTGGTATCATCTATTGCAAAGGTAACTGCTGTATTATCAAGCGTTGCTGTTGCAGTCTGTGTTACTTGATTCCATTCAACATCTGCGCCCATCTGCTCAAATAAGAAACGCATAGGCACAAGTGTACTTCCGTCCTCTATTACAGGCGGTGTTTCAAAACCAAGTATTTTGTCTTGGAATTGGACATATATATCACTTACATTTAATGCTTCATCTATTTGCTCAATAGGGCAAGAATAGTACTTGGAGCTATTTGTTATATCAAATTCAAATCTATTATCTTTTAGTTCAAAAACATCGCTAAGCCAACAATTTTCTTCTGGGATAGATATGATAGTAAAATATACTCCATCCTTTGATACGGCTATTTTATCTGGACAATTTGTTCCATCATACACAAGATTGGCAAATAAATAATCATGAACCTGAATAATTTCACCAATATCTACACTCTCATAAATAATACCCTGCTTCGCAACCCCATTTTGAGATAATGCAATATCTCCCAATCCTTGCGTAAGATAACGATTATATTTATATTGCAATTTGCCATTTCTAATAAACAACTCATGTCCGTCGTTTATAATCGGTATACCACCACTCTCATTGTATACATGCCAATTTTCAAAATCCGTTGAATAATATGATTTTTCCTCTGAGATAATATTTGTCAAGGGTGAAATTGATATTTTTTGAAATTCTTTATAAAATCAATATATTTCCTATATTATTTTTCTTTGCAAGTATGTATATGGGATATTTTTTGGAGATGCTTCCATCTGTTAAAAATTGATATTTCCATTTCAAATAATTTTATATATTTTGCGGATTGATTTTATCGTTTACATATGATATACTATAAAAAATTTAATATTCACACAATGTGTCGATTATACTGTATGGGTATAATCGGTGAAAAGGGAATCGGGTGAAAATCCCGAACGATAACTGTCGCTGTGTGCGCCGAATGTTTTTATGCTCGTTGGTGAAAGCCGGTCATTGGGAAACTGAGAAGGCAGAACATAAAAATGCGAAGCTTTGTGCTTTATATGGCGTGAGTCAAAAGACCTGCATTGATGTTGTTTCGTACTTGCATTACCGCGCATAGAAACAGCAGTTTTATTTACGCTATGTAAGCGGTTCTTTTTGGTGTAAATAATTTGTGATAATTCACAGGAATAATCAGCTGTGATGACTATAAAAGTCATCACAGCTTTTTTATATAAAACAAAAAACGAGGAGGATTACTCTATGAAAACACTATTTACAAAAAACAAACTTCTGTCTTTGCTTGTAGCGTGCAGTATGCTTATAAGCATACTTCCTATGAGCGCATTTGCAGCAGAAGAAAACATTATAAGCACCGCAGAGCAGCTTATTTCATTGGCATATAGTACGGACAAAGCCGATTATTCAAAAAAATATCGTCTTTCAAATGACATAGATATGTCGCAAACTGACGACGCGCGTTTAATGAGAGCAATAGGCAGCTATTCAGGCGGTTCAAACGATATTGCTTTTAACGGCACTTTTGACGGTGACGGACATAAGATTATAAATTTGTCTACAACAGGCGAAGCGCTTTTTGGATATGTAGGCGATACGGGAGTTATAAAAAATCTCACGCTTGAAAAAGCGTCTGTACATTTCAAAGAAAACAGCAGCAGTAAATACCCTGCGGCTCTTGTATCTCTTAATTACGGCGAGATACAAAACTGTTTCTCGATAAATTCAACAGTAGTTTCCGACTATTGCTCACCCGCGGGCGGACTTATCGGAACAAACTTCGGTTCGGTATCTAAATGCGGTGTCTATGGTGGCAGCGTGATTTTTGCAGTAAGTAAGACAGGAACAAGCCACGGCGGTTTTGTCGGAAATCAGCGCGGCGGAATTATTGAGGAATGTTTTTCAACGGCTGCCGTTGAAGCGAAAAAATGGGCAGGCGGATTTGTCGGAAAAATCGAGGAAGGAATAATAACAGATTGTTATGCTCTCGGAAATGTAACAGGCAGCGAGGAAAACGGCGGTTTTGCGGGCGCGTTTATGGACGGAGCAATTTTAAAGAACGTATATGCTGCAAACACTGTTTCTGCATTAAACGGCGGTGGTCTTGCTGGCGGTAAGGGATTTTCTTTCGCGGCAGCAGGAACACCTGAAAACTGTTGGTATTGCAGTGATTTTTCATTACCCGAAAACTCCGATACTTTTACAAACAGCGAATTATGGGCAAAAAGCGCGAAGGAAATGCGTTCAGCTGAATTTGCTGCTGCGCTTTCCGATAAATGGACATATGATGAAAATATAAACGGAGGCTATCCGTATCTTATTAATGCCGCACCGCCTGTTTCGGAAATAAACACAAGCAATGTAACCGCACAGGTTATGCTTGCAGGTTATGATAAGGACAGATATGAATTTTACAAGCTGTCAGAGCCGTTTTATGTAACAGTAGAGAAAAACACAGTAACGGTTAAAGATGTTTTAGAAGCGGCGGCAGATAACGGCGACATTACATATGCTTTCGGCGCAAACGAGAAAAGCGGACAAATTGTTACCATTAACGATATAACACCTAAATCCCCCGACGGGTGGATGTTTTCTGTCAACGGAATTGCCTCGGCGGTTGGCGCAGCTTCGGCAATCGTCTCTGACGGAGATAATCTTTTATGGTATATGGGAACATCTGAAAACGGATATATCGCGCCTGATTGGGATAATATAGGCATACCGTCGGACGATTTTATTCTTATAAATAACGCAGACGAACTTTCAGAGTTTGCTGACACTCCTGATAAATGGAACGGAAATTACAAGCTGTCGGCTGACATTGACTTATCGGGCATTGAGTTTTCACCTATCGGCAACAGCGAAACACCGTTTACAGGAATTTTTGACGGAAACGGCTTTGAAATTTCCAATCTGACAATTACAGGTGATAAAAACAGTCAAAACATTGGTATGTTTGGCGTGATACGCAGCGCAAGACTGAAAAATATCACTATTAAAAATGTAAATATTACAGGCGGCAGCGTTGTAGGCGGACTTGTCGGAATTGCTAAAGTGGAAGAAAAAGGTATTAGCCTTATATCGGATTGCCATGTAAGCGGAAGTGTAACAGCTATCGGCAATTCATACGCAAAGCAAACTGACGCGGGCGGTCTTGTCGGCGTGAACGACAGTATGGAAAATGAATTATCGGGAAATGTGTATTCATCGGTAATTGATAACTGTACGGCAGATGTTAATGTAATCGGCAACACAGGCGCGGCGGATATATCGGACGCGGGACACATCGGCGGTTTTGCCGGTCTTAATAAAGGCACAATTTCAAATTCATCTGCAACAGGCAGTGTTACTGGAGGAAATACAACAGGCGGTTTCGTCGGTTCAAATTACGGCGGCAGTATCTATTCTTCAAATTCTAACGGCAGTGTTTCAGGCGCATATACCGTCGGCGGTTTTGTCGGAAACGCAGGGATATATAGTCTAATTGAAAACAGCTATTCAACAGGTGATATTACGGCTTTGGGTGAAAACGGCGCAAATTACGGCGGTTTTGCTGGATCAATAAGTGGTAAGGTTAAAAACTGTATCAGTTCAGGCACACTTACATCAGGTTGGAGTTATAACGGCGGTTTTGCTGGAATATTTGACGGAACAATATGGTCATATAATGACAATTTGCGTTCAATAAGCGGTTGTTACGGAAATAATATTACAAGCAGCGGCGAAGTTATAAAGGCTCTCGGAAACTATATAGGCGGTATTCACGCCCCTACCGATATTGCGGCAGAACAAATCGAAGTTGATAAAGAAACAGCAGAGAAAAAAATCAAGGAAATGTTAGATAATTCTCTTGCTGAAAGTAAACTCATAAAAGAAGCGGGCAAATACAAAACAAATGCGGCTATTCCTGCAACAGTTCGTGAAAACTCGGACATTACATCACTTGTGGCAAGACTTTGTGCAAATTCTTCGGCAGACAGTGAAATAGAATTATCGTATAAAGCCGATAACAATATAATTAAGGCAAATTCTTTAGGATATACTTTGCTCAATAAGCCTAAAAAGGATACAAAGGAAACTGTAACGCTTTCTTTTACGCTCAACAATGTTGAATACAATCAGCCTGTAACTGTAACGTTATATTCAGCGGCAAAATCTGTTGACAAAGATAAACTGCTTAAAAATATTGCGTCAGATTACGCGTCAAGCGGTTCTGATTATTGGAAGATAGTTACCGTAAGCGCATATAATAACCTTTTCGGCGGAGCGCAAATATCAGATAAAATAAAATCTGATTTTGTATCAAGCGCGGTAAAGTCTGTTACTGAAACAGACGAGGACACTACACTTGCGATGAACATAATCGCTTTGAGAAGTCTTGGCTATAATCCCAAAGATATTACGACAACAGACGGAACAAAGATAAATGCGGTTGAAATTCTTGCCGATATGCCGTCAACAGGTAATAACGGCGACGCGTATAGGCTTTTGGCATACAGTGTTTGCGGATATGACAATAAGTCCGATATAGACGCTGTTACAAAAAGATTGCTTGCGGCACAGATTGACGAAAAAGGCTGGAGCAATAATGATGATGACGGTATTGACGCTGACACTACAGGTGCGGTGCTTTTAGGGTTGTCTCCATATTACAGCACAAATACCAATGTAAAAAATGCCGCTGACAGTGCAGTGGAATATCTTTCATCACTTATGCAGACGGACGGAAACATAAAAAGCAGTTATAAGGAAAGTAATTATGGTACAAACGCAAATACCTCCGCTATTTGCGCAATCGGTCTTGAAGCATTAGGAATAGATATAAAAGCAGATGACCGTTTCAATAAAAATTCCGTATCGCTGTTTGACGGTATTATGAGTTTTGCGTCAGAGGACGAAACAGAATTTACTTATGAATACGCAAGCGAAAATACAAATGAATTGTCTACAAAGCAGGCGGCGCTTGCTGTTATGGCGACAGAAAAAAGAGGAAATATTCTTGATTTTTCTAATATGCCAAGTATTGCGGTAAATCTTAAACCATCAGCTGACAGCAGCACAAATAATATTTTAAACGGCGGCGCAGGAAGCGGCTCATCAAGCAATAACGCAAACAATACCTCAAAAGATACATTAAAGACAGTAGATGTATATTTTACTCTTGTAGGCGACACTGTTCACAAAAATGAAAAACATACAGCGTTTATGGAATGGATTAAAGAAACAAAAATAGAAATTGCTGAAAATTCAACAGCTCGTGCAGTTATAGAAAAAGCCCTCAAAGATAACGGCTATATAGCAAAAGGCTTTGAGAACGATTATGTTTCTGAAATAACTACTCCTTACGGGATTGTTTTAGGTGAATATTCAAACGGTAGACAAAGCGGTTGGTTTTATTCAGTAAACGGCGAAAGTCCCACAGTAGGAATAAATGATTATAAAGTAAAGATGGGCGACAAGATTAAGCTATATTACGCCGATAGTTGGAAAAATAATTCATTCCCTGATGTAGACAATGACGATTGGTTCTTTGACGCGGCAGAGTTTGCGGCTCAAAACGGACTTATACAGGGTAACGAAAACGGCGAATTTATGCCCGGTGCTCTGCTTACAAGGGCAATGGCAGTAACAATTCTTTGCAGATATAAAGGAGGAGAACAGAATATATACGCAGACAGCGTATTCTTTGATGTGTCAGCAACGGATTGGTTTTCGTCATCGGTAAATTGGGCGTTTGAAAACAGCATTGTATCAGGCATTGGCAATGGTCTGTTTGCTCCAAATGACGCTGTAACGCGTGAGCAACTTGCGCTTGTTCTGTATCGGTTGGTAAATCCCAATGAAAGTGTTTATAATGCTGACCTCAAAGCCTTTTCCGATGCAGACGATATTTCTGACTGGGCAGCAGACGCTATGAATTGGGCGGTTAGAGAACAAATTATAAGCGGTATGGATAACGGCACTCTTGCGCCGCAAAGCACCGCAACAAGAGCGCAGTTTGCTATGATACTTATGAGATTAAATAATTTAACAAAATAAGAAAAGGAACATATAAATGATAAATAAAAAAAGAATATCAATAATCATATCTGTTTGTTTGATACTTAGCCTATTCCCTGTAATATCATTTGCGGAGAGTTGGGACGGAACGACAAAAACTGAACCGAGCAAAAACGAAAATGGCGCGTATATAATTACAACCGCGGAGGAACTTGCGTGGTTTGCCGATAGCGCGAAATACGGCAGCAGCGAAAATGTATTACTTACAGCGGATATTGACCTTGCGGATAAAGAGTGGACACCTATCGGGAAATCAAACTATGATAAATATTCAGGCACTTTTGACGGAAACGGTCATACCGTAAGCGGGCTTAAAATAAGCAATTCTGCATATGCGGGATTATTTGGATATGTCAGCGGCAAAGTGTCTAATCTGACAGTAACAGGAGAGATTACATATACAGGCTACAGTACCCCTTATGCCGGCGGTATTGCCGGCTATAACACAGGCATAATAGAAAATTGTGTTTCTGACACAAGTATAAGCGGAAAGCCTACCGGCGGCGGTATTGCCGGAGCGAATGAAGGAATTGTTACAGGCTGTATAAATAGAGGAACTATAACAGGCTCATCAAATGATGTCGGAGGTATTGCAGGAGTTAGTAAGGGCGGCGAAATAGCTCTTTCTATAAATTACGGAACCGTATCAAGTACAAGTTATTCGTATGCCGGAGGTATCACAGGACAAATTCAGGGCAACTCTGTAATTAAAAATGCTTATAATACGGGAAATATCAGTGGACGATACACCGGAGGTATCGCAGGATATGTCTATAGCTCATCGGTGAGCATAAATAATGCGTATTCTACAGGAGCAATAAATTGTACTGGCAGTTATGCCGGCGGTATTGCCGCATATATGGGTTACGGCGTGTCAGCGAAAAATATAACCAACTGTTACTTTTTAAAGAACGATACGATAAACAGCGGTTTGTATGCTATACAAAGAGAGAGCAATGACAGAGAGGATTTATGCGGTAAGACGGAAGATGAATTGAAAGCGGCGGAGCTTATCGCGTCTTTTGGCGGAGCTTTTGAAAACGATAATGCAGAAAATCCTATAAATAATGGATATCCCATATTAAAATGGCAAAATCCTAATGCGTCATATAAGGCAGTAATTACGGTGAGTCCTGCAAATTCGCTTGTTTCGCTTGTAAACAACAAAGGCGAAGAAATAAGCGGCAGCTTTGAGGACGGAGCATATACCTTTGATAATCTTTCAAAGGGTGATTATACATATACCGTTTCGCGTGATGAAGATGATTACAAAGCAGAAAATGGTAATTTTACAATAGCAAATGCAGATTATTATAATACCGTTACGCTTATTCCGAATACATACACGGTTTCATTTTCGGTAAATCCTGACTATGCAGATTTTTCATTAAAATCAGGTGATACAGACTTAATCCCTGAAAAAATTGAGAACGGCAGCTATGAATATAGCCTGCCATGCGGCAGTTACTCTTATATCGCCAACGCTTTTGGTTTTGGCGAGGAAACGGGCAGTATAACAGTAAATAAATATAATGTAGAAAAAGCTGTTACGCTTGACAGACTTCCAAACACAAAGACTACTTTTTCATTAACCGATAAAACAAGCGGATTGGCGATTGATAATTTCAGAACGGAAGTTAAAAGTGGCGATTATACTATCATAGCCGAAACTGACGGTTCATATCTGCTCCCTGCGGGAATATATATATATACAGTGATGTGTTCGGGATATGCAAAGCGCATTGGTGAATTTGAGATTACTCAAGATGAACTAACCAGCACAAAGGAAATATCCCTTGAAACTGAACCCTCTGCCGCGTGGGACGGCAATTTGGACGAGCCTGAATATTCGGACGGCGTGTGGCAAATTTCAACGGGAAATGAGCTTGCGTGGTTTGCAGGGTATGTAAACGGCACACAAACAACAGCGATAAGCGGCGCGTCATATAACGCTGTTCTTACTAAGGATATTGACCTCGGAGGCGAGATAAACTGGACGCCTATCGGTCCGAACAGCTACAAAGCATATTCCGGCATATTTGACGGAAACGGTCATACGGTAAGCGGATTGTATATCAATACCACATCCACTTGTCAGGGTCTTTTCGGCAAAATCTCACTTTCGTCAGTCATAAAAAATCTAACCGTTGAGGGTGATGTAAAAACAACCTCAACAAGCAGCTATGCCTATACGGGCGGTATATGCGGATATAATTATAAAGGTGAAATTACAAATTGTATAAATAAAGTAAATGTTACAAGCGACGGTGGGCGCACAGGCGGAATTTGCGGGGCATGTGAGGGCGACGGCTCGTTATCCGCAAAAATATCGCAGTGCGCAAACTACGGTTATATTTCGTATGAAGCGGGTACAGGTCAGTATAAAGGCGGAATTACGGGAGAATCGAGATATGCAAATATCAGCGAATGTTCCAACAGCGGAAATATTAAAGGAAACGGTAATTTCGTAGGCGGTATTGCGGGAGATTTAAATTCAGGCTCTTTGCTTACTGACTGCTATAATATAGGCTCAATAACCGCAAGCGGATATTCCATAGGCGGTGTCGCCGGAAGAACTGATTTATATGGAAACTATGGAATGATTAACTGCTATTCCGTGGGAGAAGTACAAAACACATTGGATAATCCTCAGAATTACGGCGCACTGATTGGTTTGTATTCAGGCGGACTGGATACAAATTGTTATTGCCTGATTGAAAATAATGGTATAAATTCGGGTCTAAACGCAATAGGAAAAGTAGACTATGGAACTCCGTCAGAGGTGGCGGTAAAAACATCTGCTGACGAAATGCGCACTATTTTAAACGGGCTGAATACAAATAACGTTTGGACACAGAATAACAAACAGAATAATGGCTATCCGATTTTGAAATGGCAGAAAGTACCTGAATACACTGTTACTTTTACGATAAATCCAAACACAGCAGACTTTAAATTGTATTCACATAATAATATTATAGAGCCTGTTCATATAGAAAATGGTACTTATGAATATAGTCTGGAAAAAGGAAATTACAGCTATACGGTTACATCAGATGGTTTCTACACTGTAACGGATAATATTTTGGTTGATAGTTCTAATATAGCACAAACAATTACGCTTGAAGAAATATCTAATCCTAATATTTACAAAATAGTAATTGATGTAATTCCTAAAGAAGCTCAGGTTATACTTACTGACGCAAATAATAATAAAATAGCAGGTCATTGTGAGAATGGACGTTATACATTTGAAGAGCTTGCAAGTGGTGAATATAATTATACGGTTTCTTGTGATACAGGAGATTATATTCCGCAACATGACACCATATCTATTCAAAATGAAAATGTGTCTCACCAAATAGAGCTTGAATTAAGAAAATATGTTATAAAATTTGCGCTTACTCCAAGTGACATAGACGTTATTCTGCGTTTAGGTGATACTGTTATCGAACCTATAAAAACAGAAAACAATCTCTATGAATACAGATTAGAAAATGGAGTATATAATTATATTGCGATAAAAGACGGGTTCTTTAGTAAGTCAGATGAAATAACCGTAAACTCTGAAAATGTTGATGTTGAAATTAGGCTTGCGGAAATTCCTCAAAACACCATAAAGATTGACGGCAAAATATTGACTTCTGATAATGCTATCGTAAATACAGGTCAGCATAATATAGAAATTGATTATAGCGAAGCGGAAAAAAATATAAAAAACGGATTACTTACATTGGCAGTATATGGTAGTAAAGGCACACTTGAAAAAGTATGGGTTGCAGATGAAACATATAAAATTTCTGCTGACTATGATTTGCCTGATGAAGCTATTGTAAAAATTTTGTTTTGGAAAAACAATTTAGAACCTATCATAAAAAATCCCGTAAAAATCAATGTATCTAATGCAAGTTTAGATTAGATAAAATACAATAACAGCCTTAATTCATTGTTGTATGAATTAAGGCTGTATTAAATTTCGTATTCGTGATTTCTGCTCCTATGAGAAGTTGTTTTCTGCTGTTGTTTCTTGCCATGTTCTATCTGCCCAACAAGCGATTTTTTCAAAGCCTTTTCGCTTACACCGTTATTGACAATATTTTGTGATTCTGCAAATATATCATCATTAAATTTATCTTTATAGATATGCTCTAACTTCTTGCGTGTCTGCCGTATTCCGTCAGCTTGGATTTCTGTTCGTTCCGCTTGTACGGCTGATATACTTTCGGGCGGTATATTGTTTTTAATTTCAATATAATTTTCCTTTTCTGCTTTGTATTCTGTCTGTAAATCAAAATTTTGAACCTTTAACTTCTTGGCAACATCAAGATTATATTTATAATTTTGCTCTACTACATTAACATCATTTTCGGTTTTACAACCCAATTCAAACATGACAAATTCTTTATCAGATTGCAGTTTTTTGATTTCCTTTGATAGTATTTCAAGCTGTTTTGACAACAGATTTTGCCTGAATATATTTAATGGGCTGCAAGCGTCTTTTTCGGCTTTTACATTCTTATGCTCCGCTGTTTTCTGTTCAATTTCTGCCGATAACTTTCTGAATTGTTTAATTAAATTTGGTGTAAGTTGTCTTTCAAAATCCACCTGTTTAATCTGCTTTTTATTGAATATAAATTTATATTTTAGCGTAATCATAGTGTTTCGGATATTCTCTAATTTTTCTGCAATTTTAGCGGCAGTATTTTCAAGGCTGTTAACTAACTTTTTCAACTTACGCAATAATAAGTTATCCTCTTTAATTTGCCTATTCATCTTACAACGTTCGGAAACACCTCCGCGCTGTTCGATAATACGCGCGGTAACACCCTCGTGAATTGTCGGCTGTTCATCAATGCCGCGCGTTTTAAAGCTGCGACAGTCAATACGCTCGTCAATCCGTTTCCGCTCCAATTCAAAATTAGTAACATCTTCCCATGCCTTGCGCCACTGTAAAACTTGTTCTTCATTGTTCCATTCGGCGCATATAGGATTTTGTCTGCCATATCGTGTACTTTTCGGATTTTTAGATACTCGTTCTAAATTTTGTAATTTAGCTTTGGAAGGTGTCATATATACTTTCTTTTTACCAACAAAATACTGATATTGTTTTTCCCAACCGTTAGCTTGCGCCGCCTTAAATTCATCAGCCGTAAATCCTTGTTCATCATCACCGCGTTTACAAAGATATTCTTTCTGTGTTTTGGACTGCCACTTGCCTTTTTCATCAAGAGGGCGTACCGTTAAAAGAATATGCGCGTGGGGATTGTGTCCGTCTGTATCGTGAATATTTACATCGGCACACATACCCTTGTCAACACAATTTTCTGTAATAAAATTTTTGAGTATTGACTTCCATTCATCAAGCTGTAATTCAACCGGCAAGGCAACTATCAGTTCTCTTGCAAGTCTGCTGTCTTTACTTTTTTCGGCAGCTTCGACAGCGTTCCATAGTTCTGCTCTGTCCTGCCATTCCGTAGGTGCGTTTGGCGGTAAAAATATTTCGCTATAAACACAACCTTGCTTACGGGTATAATCGTGTTGAACACCGTCATAATCGTTATATATCCGTGAACAGGACGCATAAGCGGCAGCGGCTACAACCGAGCGACCTGTTCCGCGCGTAATTACCTTTGCTTCAAAATGATAAATTGCCATTACGATTTTCCTTTCTGCCTACAGTGTAGGCTGTTTTTGTTTCTTTTTCTGAAAAAGAAATGACGCTTTGCGTCCAAAGGCTAAAAGCTGTCGGGGACAGGTTTTAGCACACAGCCGATAAATGAGCAACGCTCATTTTGCATTGAGATTATCAATGCAGAGCAATCAATTATGATTGCGTTCGGCTGTACGGCGAATGAGCGACAGCGAATTTGACGAGCTTTCCGCAGGAACGCCGTTCGCCGCAGGCGATACCACCACTTGAAAAGTGGTGAGTAAGTGCGCCCTTCGGGATAAAAAAGAGAGCGTTCCGAAAATCGGAACGCCCATAATAACGCTATCGCTTTAAAATATGTAAGATATAATCCTCTAAATTTTCAAGCTCAATAGCTGTGATGTTAGGTATAACCTTTTCTAAAATTGCACCCTCTTGAATAAGCCGCCTTGTCCGAGCCTTTCGCTCTTTAACTCTGTTTCGGTTTTGTGCTTGTTCAAGCCTGTGTTTCTCCTGCAATAATCTTTTTTCATTCTCTGTCATAAATAGCACCTCTTTCTGTTAAAATATATAGAATTGACAGTAAAAATAATAAAAATAGCAGTAACCGCCATAAATTCAGAAAAACATCTGAAAATGGCAGTAACCGCTATATTTTTTACTGTTATTATGATGTTTTGTAGCAGTAAATCAGCTTGATTTACTGCTGATTAAAAACCGTCTGCAAAATCAAGAGCAGTATCGGCATATTCATCATTATTGTCTGTTGTATCAGCTAATTCCGTCTTAGGTTGTTCAGCGTTTAATAACTGTGCAATACCGCTTATAATTCCAAGTGATGAACAGTTTTTCAATTCTGTTTTGATTGTATCTATTATCTTTTGTAAAAATCTATCTTCCTTTTCTCTTGTTTCAAGATAAGGGTCTGCAATAAGCTGTTCCTGTTTACTGAAATACTCATTTAAAGCTATCACAACCGCTCTGCTGTATGATTTGTATTTCTTTCTGTCCATACCCTGTAAATACTCCCAAGCCTGACGGTCAGCGTCATTTTCAAGGTTTAAGCGGATATTGGTATTTATAATCTTTCTGCTCATAGCACACCGCCGTTTCTTTTCAGCTTACGCTGTGCAAGCATTTCATAACCTTTTGCAGTAGCGCAAATATCGTCATTGATGATTACACGCTCTGCGTTAAATTCACCAAAATTCTTTACCATACAGCCGCCGCCACCGACAATATATAGACGCATAAGTTCCTCATCATATCCGTGTTCACGAAGTATGCGGAAAATACCGTTTACATATTCTCTTGCCGTTTCTGTAATAGCGGTTAAGTACCTTTCGCTTATATCCGCTGTTCCTGTTTTGATTACTCTTTCAAGTACCGTTTCATCAATATTAACACCGTACAGCTTCATCAGATTTTCACGGACAGCAAGCATACACTGATTTGTGCCGTACTTTTCTGTAAAGCATTTCTTCTCGGACGGTCTGCACTCGTTTATATACATAACATTCATTGTACCGTTGCCAATATCGGCAAGCATATTCACACCTTTAAATTCTCGCAAGCTGTCAGCGACAGCAGAAAAGCCCTGCGGAAATATATCCGCGCCGACAAACTCAATATTATAATCCGTACCCTTAAAATTAAAATCTGCTGTTTCGTTCTGTAATAAGTACCGCTTAAATTCCTCTTTCTGTTCACTAACCCAAGTAAGCGGCAAGCCTGCCGCAATATGAACATTTGCAGATGTGATTTTCCGTATATTCATTTCTCTTGCAATAGCCGCAAGAGTGAGAATATAGTAATCGTTATCCAACATCTTGTCGGATATAAATTCCTTGTGTTCCTCGCCGATAATATAATATTTATCATTATATATCAGCATATTATTTTTGAATGTCGGCTCTTTATCATAGGCGGCAACACCTGCCTTAAAACAGGTGTGAGCCGTTCTGATATTACCGTACCCGTGGTCTATTCCTATAATTATTGTATTGTTTGTCATAATAAAATCCTCCATTTCTGAAAATTAAAAGAGCGACTTATGATTTCTCATAAGTCGCTCGAATTTGTTTGTATTATGCGGATTGCTCCGCTTTTTCTTTTCGCTTTTTTGCATTATAACGGTTTGCAGCGTCGCGGTGTCTTTGCCGTCTAATACTTTCTTTTTCCATTTGTGTCAATTCATCTTTTGTTAGCTCTTGCATTGGAATATCAAATTTACCGATAAATTTCAGATAGATTTCTACCTCTTGAGTCCGTTCTCCGCTCGACTTGTCGGGAGCGTGAATAATGATTTTATCTATAAATTCATTTACCATAGGCGCGGTCAGCACCGAAAAATCTGTATATCGTTCTGCAAGCTCAAGGAATTTTTCGATTTTCTCGTTATCTTCCTCGTAAATCTTTAATTCTGTTTCCGTCTGTTCAATCTCCGTTTTTAACTGCTTCTGTTCTTTTTCATACTCTGATAAAAGCATTTCAAAACGCTGTTCGGAAAACTGCTCTTTTACGAAAGACTCATATAACCGTTTTATAAGCGTGTCAAGCTCGTCATATCGTTTCTTGTCGCGTCTTAATTTTTTCTTTGTGTCCTTTGCTTCTTCAAGCTGCTTTACCCTTGACGCTTCTTTTACCTTTTCGATAAACTCCGCTTTATTGGAAATAGCATATTTGCTTACATATTTGATTGTTTCCAAAGTTAGCATATAAACCGATTTTGAGTTTATATAATGGCTGAAACAATTTGTATAGCTGTGTGTATGCGATAGGTCATAACTTGCACATTCATAGCTTTCGTATGGGTAAAGCCCTGTTATCGGGTCAATCCCTTTTCCTGCCTTAGTAGCTCTGCATTTATTTCTATGGTTGTGCATTTTCTTTCCGCAATCAGCGCAATACAGAAGTCCTGTAAACGGATTTGCTATATCCGTTATATCGGTAGCAGGGGAACGGCGCGGTGTTTTCCGCAATTCCTGTGCAAGCTCCCAAGTTTCCTTGTCAATTATAGCTTCGTGAGTATTCTCAAAGACTTTCCATTCATCAGCGGAACGCTTGATTTGCTTTTTTGTCTTGTAGTTTTCCTTATATGAACGGAAATTAACGGTATGACCGATATATTCAGGCTTTGATATTATTTGTGCAACGGTAGCCGCCGACCAATCATAAGGGTGTTCCAAGTCCACATCATTTTGTCGTGTGCCTTGATTTCTTTTTGCCATATAGTAGGACGGACGCTCTACCTTTTCATTCATTAAGATTTTTGCAATCTGACTTACTCCGTAACCCTCTATACACAAATTGAATATTCGTTTAACAACCTCTGCCGCTTCATCATCAATAAGCCATTGGTTTTTATCGTCAGGCGATTTCTTGTAGCCATAAATAGCGTGGCTGCCTGTGTGTTTGCCCGCGTTTCCTCTGACCTTGTATGACGCAATCTGTTTGCGGCTGCAATCACGCAAATACCATTCATTCATAATATTGAGGAACGGCGCAAACTCGTTGCTTGCCTGATTACTGCTGTCAACTCCGTTTGAGATAGCAATAAATCTTACTCCGTTTTCTCTGAACAGTATTTCCGTATAAAATCCCGTCTGTAAATAATCTCTGCCAATACGCGACATATCTTTTGCGATTACCGTTCTGACCTTGCCGCTTTCAATATCAGCGACAAGCTGTTTCCAAGCGGGACGCTCGAAATTACCGCCTGAATATCCATCATCGGTATAATGCCGAATATTCGTAAACCCGTTCTGTGCTGCGTAATTTTCAAGCATAGTTTTTTGATTTACAATGCTGTTGCTTTCACCGGATAACTCATCATCTCGTGATAAACGCTCATAAAGAGCGTCAATTTTATCATCTGCAAGATAATTAGCTATCCTTGCTTCCGTTTGCCTGTTGTTTGTTATCATAATAACTCCTTTCAGGCTGAACGGCTCATTTGTGGTGATTTCATTATATCACACTTTCCGTCATTTGCCAATGGGTGATTTGTAACAATTCGTAGAATTTTGTCCTCCATAGTTTCTGTTGAATTATTATTAAGATAAATCTTAACTTTATATGTAGTCGTTCCAATTCTCTTGCTCATAAAAATATAATCTTTATTCATATATTGTGTCCTCCTTTTGGTGTTTTTGAATACGACAAAAGGCACAATACCAAGCATAAATATATTCGCTTCTACCCGAAATACATCTATAAATGGCTTGTGCCTCTTGACAAAGTGTAATCTAAAATATATAATATAGATTACCATCTACTAATAGGAGAAATATGAGGG
>CAJUEZ010000041.1 GCA_910585485.1 uncultured Clostridia bacterium | reverse complement strand
TTAGGTTTCCGTATATTTTTTTACCTTACTGTAACATTTCTATTGTAATCCTACAGGAATTTTTTAATTGTAAACTAATTATTTCTTGACAATTAAAATTAAGAATGATATAATAACTAAGTTTACAAAACAGAAAATACATAGGGGAGGTTTTTTATTATGAAAACAATGAAGAAGTATGTAAGCGGAGTGCTTGCGACAGTTTTGGCTGTTGTTATGACATTAAGTATGAGCGCTTGCGGAATCAGCAAGGAAGATCCGAAAGCGGCAGCGGAAAAGGCTGTGACATCAATGTTGGCAGCGGTAAAGAAGGCGGATTTTAACGAGGCATCAAAGTATACGGTTAGTGGTAATACATGGTCTGATTTTAGTGATGACGAGGAAATGGGTATAGAGGTGTTAAAACCTATATTGAATAAGATGTCATACACAATTAGTTCATCAGAGCAAAAGGATGACAATACTGTTTCTGTAAGTGTTGATATTAATACTATTGATTCTGAAAAGATGTTTGAAACAGTGATGACTAATGTCATATCAGAAGCAATGACAAATCCTGATTGGGCTCAGGATGGGGATGCTGTAGAGCAAAAGATGATGGAAATGATGAAGGAAACGGTAGATTCAACAAGCGACAAGGTGAGCAATACAATAGTATTAAAGGTTGTTAAGCAAGATAAAACTTGGAAAATTTCAGACGACATAGACGAAACAGCTTTTGCAAACGCTATAACAGGAAACTTAATGGATGCAGTTCAAAATATAGGATTCTAAAAATACCGTATAGAATGTAATAGAAGTGACGAAACAAAGTGTTCCGTCACTTTTTTCTTAATATAAAACAAACCCAATATTGCAAAAGCGCAAAAAGTGTAGTATAATCTTATATTATATGTTTGAAAGGAAATTAACATAATGAGAAAGCTGCTTGCGATATGGATGGGAAAGGCTCTTACCATACTCGGGAAAATAATAGGAAAAAAGTCCTCGTCTTCTCCCGGACATTATGCTCTTAAAATATGTCCAAACCTTGTCGGAGAACTTGGAAAGTGTGTATCGAAGGGAATAATAGTCACCTGCGGTACAAACGGAAAAACTACAACTAATAATCTTATGGCTTCAGCTCTTGAATCTAAGGGATACAAGGTTATATGCAATAAGCTTGGCGCAAACATGCTAAGCGGTATTGCCACAACGCTTTTGCAGGAAATGAGTGTGTTCGGAAGACTTAAAGCGGATTATGCCTGTCTTGAAATTGACGAGGCATATACTCCGATAGTCTTTGATTATGTAAAACCTGATGTTATGGTGGTAACAAATCTCTTTCGCGATCAGCTTGACCGTTACGGAGAGATTGATATAACTTCCGATATTATAAAACGCGCGATAAAAAAAGTACCGAATCTTAAGCTTGTTTTAAATGGAGACGACCCTCTTTGTGTGCAGTTTGGACATGCGGAAAATGCGCGGGCGTTTTACTACGGAATTTCAGAAAAGGTGCTTCCTCAGCTGAACGACACCAAAGAAGGACGATTCTGCCCTGTATGCGGAGAGGAGCAGCATTACAATTATTACCATTACAGCCAGTTGGGCGATTTCTATTGTCCGCACTGTGGCTTTAAGCGTCCTGAGATTGATTTTGATGTGCGGAATGTGTCTTTGGACAGTCCTATGAAATTCACTGTGAACGGACAGCCGATGGAGATTAATTATAAGGGATTTTATAATATTTATAATCTTATTGCCGTGTATGGCGCGCTCGATGTCATTGGAGAGAGCACTGATGATTTCGCCGGACTTCTTACGGGCTACAAACCTCAGATAGGCAGAATGCAGGAATATAATATGGGTAAACCCGTTATACTCAGCCTTTCAAAAAACCCCGCGGGTTTTAACCAGGCTATTGCTACTGTAAATACGGACAAACGTAAAAAAGACGTGATAATAGCTATAAATGACAAAGCGAATGACGGACGGGATGTGTCATGGCTGTGGGACGTTGACTTTGATAAAATAGCCGATGAAAATCTGAATATGCTGACAACCACCGGCATACGCGTATATGATATAAGTCTTCGGTTTAAATACTCGGATGTTACCGTGGATTATATGACAAATGATATGGCGGAGGCAGTGAAAAGATGTCTTAAAACCGACAGTGAGGTTGTGTATGTCCTTGTTAATTATACGGCTTTATACTCAACTGAAGCTGTTTTGAAAAAACTTGGAGGTGAAGCGTGATGAAAATTAAAATACTTCATCTTTATCCCGATTTGTTGAATCTTTATGGTGACAAAGGCAATATTGAGTGTATGAGAAAACGTCTTATATGGCGCGGAATTGATGCTGAGGTAATCGAGTATACAAGTGACGACACAGGTTTTGACCTTGCCGATGTTGATATTGTATTTATAGGCGGCGGTTCAGACAGGGAACAGAAGATAGTTTGCGGCAAGCTTTTAGAACACAAAGAAGCGATAAAAAATTATGTCGAAGATAACGGAACGCTTGTGGCTGTATGCGGCGGCTATCAGCTGTTAGGTAAATACTATAAACTGGAAAATGAAACTATTGATGGACTTGACATACTTGACATATACACGGAGCAGGGTAAAAAGCGTCTTATAGGCAATATTGTCCTTGAATCAGATTTTATAAGCGAAAAAATTGTTGGCTTTGAGAATCACGGCGGAAGGACTTATATCGGAAATCATACTCCGCTTGGAAAGGTGATTTACGGATACGGAAATGACGAAAAATCCGCCGCGGAAGGCGTGGTATATAAAAATGTTGTGGCGACTTATCTGCATGGACCGTTGCTGCCTAAAAATCCTGCATTGTGTGATTATATTCTTTCAAACGCTGTCAAACGTCGAAATCCCGATTTTGAAGGTCTTTTGGAACTGGATGATTCTCTGGAGAATACTGCGAACCAATATATAGTAAATCGTTTTAAAAAGTAAACTTGAAAAATATAAAGGAATGAAGTTCGGTATGGAAATGAAACCCGGTATAAATAAAAAACCGAATAATATTAGTCCTGTTTATTTCCTGAAAAAAGTCCCATCCTTTTTGAAAAGAATTTTGGGGTATATACGTGTTTTTTTCAAAAATGTGTGGGATTTTATGTGCCAAAATAAGACATTTGCGAGATTCGCGTATGTCACCTTTCCGGCATCGAGAAAAAAGGTGGGGAAGTACATAAAAGGGCATTACAGAAGAGTGATAATAATTGCGGTTATAGGGATAGCGGCTCTTACGACGCTTCTTTTTGTGATGATTAAAAATACTGAAAACTCAGACTTACCTATAGAAAAGGGAAAGGAAGCGGAGTTTGCGACCGTTATACCTACATATCCGAGTTTTGACCAAACAGGAAAAATAAGAGTGTTAATAGAATTAAATTGGGAGGACGGAGCGCTTAATCTGCATGACGGACATGCGGAGGCTCGTATAAAAGCTAAAGTTTATCCTGTCACAATCAAAGATCAGACTATTACATGGAAATCATCCAATGAAAGTGTGGCTGTAATTGATGCCGACGGAAAAATAACCGCGTCCAAACCCGGAGAGACAGAAATAACAGCGTATCTTGAAAGCGAGAATAAGAGCGCGCATGCGCTACTGTCTGTAAAACAGCCGGTAAGCGGAATATTTATGCCTACAAGCACAATCACGCTTTATGCCGGAGGAGAAAGCCGCCTTGTGGGAGTGAATATATTCCCGGAGGATGCCACAAATAAAAATCTCAGATGGAAATCTAAGAATACAAAAGTCGCGCGAGTTGATAACTCAGGACGTGTAACACCTGTCAGTGTCGGTATGACTGAGATTGTTGTCACCTCTGAGGACGGTGGATTTGAAGGTAAATGCTTTGTTAACGTAGTGAATAAGACTGTTGAAGTGGAGAGCGTTTCAATAAAAAACAGCGAGGATATGAAGCTTGCGGTTGGTGACAGCATAACGGCTGTCGCAAAAATTTCTCCTTCAAACGCTAAAAATAAAACTCTTGAGTGGTCAAGTGACAACCCAAAGGTTGCGTCTGTGAGTCAGACGGGACGTATAAGAGGAGTGAGTGAAGGCATGGCGAATATAACAGCTAAAACTCAGAACGGTAAAAAGGCGGTATTCCCGATAGAGGTAATTGCAGCTGATACAAATGATTTGCCTGATGACCAAAACGGCGGAAATGAATCCGAGGCTGAAGGCGGAATTAAGTATGTAACATACGATGCGACTTTTGTCAGGGCGGTAAAGATGCAGATGCTTCAGAATCCGGCACCGAAAATATGGCATAATGGCAGATTTGATTATGCGTCAGAGATGGAAACGGCGCAGTACATGAATCCTAATAACTATTATACTGACGCTTATAAATATCAATTCCTTGACTTATCCGAAACGAATAATGTCAGCGCGGAAAGACTTAACGAATACCTTGCGGATAAGGGCGCGCTTAAAGGAAAAGGCGATGTGTTTATAGAAGCTGCCCGACGATATAATGTAAGCGAGGTATATCTTGTGGCGCATGCTTGCCTTGAATCGGGGAACGGAACTTCGCGCCTTGCAAACGGAGTAGATGTAAACGGAACTACTGTTTATAATATTTTTGGAATCAACGCGTATGACAGTAATCCTGTGGAAAGCGGTTCAAGCAGAGCGTACGAGCAGGGATGGACGAGCGTGGATAAGGCTATTATGGGCGGAGCGCAGTGGATAAGTGAAAGATATATAAATAACGCGGAAGGCAGACAAAACACTCTTTATAAAATGAGATGGAATCCTGATATGCCGGGAGAGCATCAATACGCAACCGATATAAGCTGGGCAGTAAAGCAGTCAGTTAGTATTGAGAAGATATTCTCTTCCTTTGATGATATGACTTTGTCATTTGAAGTGCCGGTATATGACGGACAAATTCCGCCTGATGTCACATTGGATTAATATTGAATAAAAAATTGTTTTAAACCCCTAATATGGTGGTATATATTAAAATAATCAAGATAAATCAAATGTGGCGGGGAAAATATGAAAGAAATGTCTATAAAAAGGGCGGCGATGATAAATGCCGCCGCAAGCTATATATGTGTATTTTTGCAGCTTGTTTTTAACGGTATACTGGCGCGTATACTCGCACCGGGTGATTACGGTGTTGTGGCGGTTGTGAGCGTGTTCACGTCGTTTTTTACAGTGATGTCAAATATGGGAATGGGGCCCGCGATAATACAGAACAAACAGCTTACCGATGATGATATAAGCAATATATTTTCGTTTAATTTTTATGTCGCGATTGCCACCGCGATTATATTTGCCGTATTCTCCGTTCCGCTGTCCAAATTCTATAATAATAGTATTTATATAGCGATAGGCGGTATGCTGGCTATTTCATTGTTTTTCCATACGATAAATATTGTGCCGCATTCTTATCTTTTAAAGCAGAAAAGATTTATGGCTATAGGAATAAGAATGGTGGTAGTAACGGTGACAAGCTATAGCGTGGCGATTGTTTTGGCTTGTCTGGGATATAAATATTACGCGCTTGTTTGGCAGGCTATTATTTACGCGCTTGTATCCTTCGCTTGGAACTATGCGAGCATAAGAGTAAAACTAAAGATGAAATTCAGTTTTTCAAGCATTAAAAAGATTTTCTCATTTTCGGTATTTCAGATGGGTTACAGCGTGATAAATTACTTCTCAAAAAATCTTGATAATTTAATTATAGGAAAATTTATAGGAGACAGCGCGTTGGGGTATTATGATAAAGCGTATAAAGTGACGCTTTATCCGCAGAATAATCTCACTAACGTAATCACTCCGACTATTCATCCTATTCTTTCGTCACATCAAAATGATAAGCAGTATATTTATGAAAGATATATGAATATAGTAAAGATTCTTTCGTTGCTTGGCATGTTTATAGGCATATACTGTTATTTTGCTTCGGAAGAGGTAATTGGTATTTTATTCGGCAGTCAATGGGGAAAGTCGGTGCCGTGTATAGCCATGTTAAGCCTTTCAATATGGGCGCAGGTTGTCACGGCAAGCGCGCAGTCGATTTTCCAAAGCGCTGGTAATCCAAAAAACATGTTTATTTCAGGAATCTTGACTACTGTTATGACCGCGGCGGCGATTATAGCGGGTGTCATTGAACGGGATATTGTAAAGATTTCATTGTATTTGACCATTGCGTTTAACATAAACTTTTTTATGACATATTATTTCCTTGTTAAAAAGACTCTTGGTATGAGTTATACGGGATTTTTAAAGAGTTTCCTTCCTGATCTTGCCATTTCAATTATAGTTGCCGCGGCAGGATTCTTGTCACAATGCTTTGTGTTTGATAATATACTTTTAAGCGCGGTGGTTAAAGGGTTATGTATGGGAGCAGCCTACATAATAGGCTTGATAGTATTTAAACAGTATAAAATTTTGATTTCGTTTATTAAAAAATAATATCTTTGCCGCCTCTGTAATATATATTACAGAGGTGGTTTGTTATGTTCAGAGGATATAATCTTCGTCAAAAGGAAGTTGTAAATATAAAAACGGCTGAAAGACTTGGCAATATACGAGACGTTGAAATAAGTGAAACTACCGGAAATATAGAAGCAATAATAGTACCGCGAAAGGGGTGCTTTTTTCAGCGCTTTTTCGGCGGCGGTGAGTTGATAATACCGTGGAGTTCCATAGAAGTTGTCGGCAAAGATCTTGTTCTTGTGCGTCTTTTTGACATAGATATTGAAAAATTGACTTGAAAAAATCGGATGTATAATGTATAATAAATATGTAAATACTATAGAGATTGGAGAAACACTAATGAAATGTCCATATTGCGGATTTGTTGAAAGCAAGGTTATTGATTCAAGACCTACAGAGGAAAGTAATTCCATAAGAAGAAGGCGCGAATGCTTAAAGTGTCAAAAACGTTTTACAACTTATGAAAAGCTTGAATCTATTTCACTTGTTGTTATAAAGAAGGATCAGTCACGCCAACAGTATGACAGAGAAAAAGTATTGAAGGGGATAATTACGGCTTGTGAGAAACGTCCTATTTCATTGTCTCAGATGGAAAAAATCGCGGATGATATAGAGAGCGAGCTTTATCAGTCTATGACTCGTGAAATTGAGAGTACCATGATTGGTGAGAAGGTTATGGAAAAACTGAAACAGCTTGACGAGGTTGCGTATGTCCGCTTTGCGTCTGTATATAAAAGCTTTAATGACATAGACACTTTCATGGCTGAATTACAGGGACTTATAAATGACAGATGATTTAAAAATCGATTTGCATACTCATTCAACGGCTTCTGACGGCACATTGGCGCCGCGTGAACTTGCAAAAAAAGCGAAGGCGGCAGGACTTAGCGCCATCGCGCTTACGGACCATGACACAACAGCGGGACTTGCGGAGTTTTTAGATGAATGCGGTAAAATAGGTATTGAAGGTATTTCCGGTGTTGAGATAAGCGCTCAATTCAGCAAAGAAATGCACATAGTCGGATTGTTCGTTGACGAGAATGACACGGTTTTCAAAGAAAAACTTGATAATCTTAGAGATGCCCGCGAGGTAAGAAACAAAAAAATTTTAGACCTTGCAAGGGAAAACGGATTTGATATAACAGAGAACGATATTATATCACAAAAGAACGGGGCGACTCTTCGTAATACAGGCAGAGCACATATTGCGCGGGCAATGATAAAAAAGGGATACGTCCAATCGGTTGAGGAAGCTTTTGCGAAGTATTTGAAAAAAGGCTGTAGCTGTTACGTTAAACGCGTGACGTACTCACCGAGAGAGTGCATTGAAATAATTAAAGCGGCGGGTGGTACTGCCGTTTTGGCTCATCCTATTTTTATAAGTGAGAATTATGATGAATTGTATACGATTATAAAAGAACTTAAAGAATACGGATTGGATGGTATAGAATGTTATTATAACTGTTATACAAAAAAGTTTGCCGGGATATGCAAAAGGATATGCGCCGAACTGGATCTGGCGCAATCCGGCGGAAGTGATTTTCATGGCGCCAATAAGCCTGATGTAGAAATCGGCAAAGTATCCGAAAATTATGTGCCATACAGGGTGTTGTTAAATATAAAAGAACGAAGGGGTCTATAGGCTGAGCCTTAGACTCCTTTATCATACAGAGAGGATTGATTTATATGGGAAGGACTATAGCCGCAATATCAACTCCGCCGGGAACGGGCGGAATAGCTGTTATACGAATAAGCGGAACAGAAGCTGTCGGTATTGCCGATAAGGTGTTTTTCGGAAAGGACAAGCTTGCGGATTGCGATTCTCACACTGTTCATTACGGTTTTATAAAAAATAACCGCGGCGAAAAAGTGGACGAGGTGCTTGCGACGGTTATGAGAGCGCCAAAAACATTTACAAGAGAAGATGTTGTGGAAATAAGCACGCATGGAGGTATGTCGGCATCTAAAGCAGTGCTTGACGCTTTGATACGCGCGGGCGCTTATATGGCGGAGGCGGGGGAATTTACAAAACGCGCTTTTTTAAACGGCAGAATAGATTTGTCGCAGGCGGAGGCCGTAATAGATATAATCAATTCCAATAATGAAACCGCTCAGCGCAATGCTCTCTGTCAGCTTCAAGGCTCGCTTTCAAGGGAAATAAAAGTCGTGAGGGCGAATCTTGTCCACCTTGCCGCGCAAATGCAGGTTACGATTGATTATCCCGACGAGGATTTGGAGGATATAACTATAGGGGATATACGCAATACGGCAGAGAATGCAAAAAACAGTGTGGAAAAACTGCTTGAAACAGCCGATAGCGGAAGAATTCTTCGTGACGGCATAAAGACAGTGATTGTGGGTAAGCCGAATGTCGGCAAGTCATCGCTTTTAAATTCACTGGCGCGTGAGGAGAGAGCCATTGTGACCAACATTGCGGGAACAACCCGCGACGTTATAGAGGAGTATATAAATCTTAACGGAATACCGCTTATACTGATTGATACGGCTGGCATAAGAAGAACCGATGACACAGTTGAAAAAATCGGGGTTGAGAAATCGAAAAAATCCATTGAGGAAGCGGATTTCGTAATAGTAATGATAGACGGAAGCAGCTTTTTTGACGATGAAGATATAGAGGTGCTTCAGGCAACTAAGAATAAAAAACGTATTATTTTAATAAATAAAACAGACCTGGGACATAGCAAATATACTGAGGCGGTAAAGTCAAAGGCTCCCGGTAGCGCGGTGCTTGAAGTGAGCGTGAAAACGGGAATAGGACTTGAAGCGCTTGCGGATGAAATAAGCAGAGCGTATAAATTGGGTGAAATTATTATGTCTGACGGTACTGTTATTACCAATATGCGCCATAAAACGGCTCTTATTAAAGCCGGGGAAGCGCTTTCACGAGTTGTGGAGGCGATAGATATGAATATGCCGTCCGATATAGTTTCTATTGACATTAATATGGCAATAGACGCTTTGGGTGAAATTACGGGAGAAACCGTTTCGGATGATATTGTAACGGAGATTTTTCACCGGTTCTGCGTAGGAAAATAGCGTTTAATTATTTGAATAATGAATAATAATTCATTAAGACGTAAAAATTTTCAAATAACTATTGCTATTTCAGTGAAATTCTGATATTATAACTAAAAACATAAGATATAGGGGTTGAGAAAATGCCTGTATGGGTTATAGATATTTTAAGCCGTTTAAATTCCACATTCATTGTCGCGGGACGATGGAAAATGTTTTTAAGCGGATTGGGGTACACACTTTTAATATCACTTTTTTCGATAATACTGGGATTGGTGATAGGTATTATAATGGCGCTGATGCGTCTTTCTAAAAATAAGGTGCTCAGAGGTATTTCGGGAATATATATTGATATAATCCGAGGTACGCCGACAATGGTGCAGCTGCTTATAATTTATTTTATTATTTTTGCAAAAGTTCCTATACCGCAGTGGATAGTAGGATGTATAGCTTTTGGAATAAACAGCGGCGCGTATATGGCTGAAATTGTCAGAGGAGGTATACTTTCCATCAGCATTGGTCAGACGGAGGCGGGACGCTCGCTGGGTATGACGAGCAGACAGACTATGTCGAGCATCGTAATGCCGCAGGCAATGAAAAATATTCTGCCGGCAATGGGTAATGAATTTGTGGTTCTTATTAAAGAAACAGCCGTAATAGGTATGATATCAAGTATTGACCTTGTAGGAGCGGCACAGCAGGTGCAGAGCCGTACATATGATTATTTGGTGCCGCTTTTGTCAATCGCGGTTATATATTACGCGGTTATTAAGATTATCAGTATTGTGCTGAATAAATTAGAGAGCGGAATGAGGAAGGCGGATAAAAGATGATAAAGGTTACGGGATTAAAAAAGAATTTTGGTGATTTAGACGTTTTAAAAGGGATTGACCAACATGTAAAGCAGGGAGAAAAAGTTGTTATAATCGGTCCCTCAGGCTCGGGAAAATCAACTTTTCTGCGTTGTCTGAACCTTTTGGAAGTTCCGACAGAGGGGGAAATACTTATCGAGGGAGAGAGTATTACAGAGCCGAAGACCAACGTAAATAAAATACGCGAAAAGATGGGAATGGTGTTTCAGCAGTTCAATCTTTTCCCGCATCTTACGGTGCTTGACAATATCACCCTCGCACCTGTAAAGGTAAAGAAAATGCCAAAGCCTGACGCTGAAGTTTTGGCGCGTGAACTTCTTTGCAAGGTGGGACTTGCAGATAAGGAAAACGCTTATCCTGCTCAGCTTTCGGGAGGTCAGCAACAGAGAATAGCAATCGCGCGCGCTTTGGCGATGCAGCCTGATATAATGTTGTTTGACGAGCCTACGTCTGCGTTAGACCCCGAAATGGTGGGAGAGGTATTGTCTGTAATGAAAGACCTTGCTGAAGCCGGAATGACAATGGTTGTCGTAACTCATGAGATGGGTTTCGCGCGTGAGGTTGCTTCAAGAGTTTTATTTATGGATGATGGTTATGTCATTGAGGAAGGAACTCCTAATGATATATTTGATAATCCGCAAAATGACAGAACTAAAGAATTTTTAAGTAAAGTATTATAAATTAAGGTATCTAACACAGGGGTGTTAAATATAAAAAGATGTTTTTTAGGAGGAATAAAAATGAAAAAGGGTTTATTAAAGGTTGCGGCAATCGCGGCAGTATCTGTTATGGCAGTTATGTCTCTTACAGGATGCAGAAATGGCAATGAGCTTATCATGGGTACCAACGCGGCATTTCCACCGTTTGAGTATACAACAACAAACGGTCTTGTAGGCGAGTTTGACGGTATTGATGTTGCTATAGCAAAGAAGATTGCTGAGGATAACGGCAAGGAACTTAAGATTGAAAATATGCAGTTTGAGGGTCTTATAGCCGCTGTAAGCACAGGTAAGATTGATATGGCAGTCGCAGGTATGACTGCTGATGATGAAAGAAGACAGAGCGTCGATTTTTCTGACACATATTATATCGCTTCACAGGTTATGGTAGTTGCAGCTGATAATACGGATATTAATAAGGCTGAGGATTTAAAGAACAATAAGAAAGTCGGTGTTGTTGTTGGCTACACGGGCGAAAAGATTGTTACAGAAAATTTGAAGATTGAGCCGGCCGTTAGAACAAAGAGAGGTATTGACGCTGTTCAGGACGTTAAAAATGGCAAACTTGACGCGGTAGTTATAGACTCTGCAACAGGTAAGGCTCTTGCTGAAGCAAATGGTCTTAAGGTGGTAGAGGATGCGGAAGCTTTTGAGACAGAGGAATATGCTATTGCCGTAAAGAAAGGCAATAAAGAACTTCTTGAAAAGATTAACGAGACATTGGCAAAAATGAAGGCAAACGGTGAAATAGAAAAACTTGCCGCTGAATATGATGAAAAGGTTGCGGCAGAGGAAAACTAATAGTATTTGCGAATTACACAGGGCGGCATTTAGCCGCCCTTTTGAAATGTGGGAGAAAAAATGCGTATAGATAAATATATTTCAGGCTGTGGATATGCAAGCCGAAAGGAAGTAAAGAAACTTGTTAAACAAGGAAAAGTAACGGTTGACGGAAAGATATGTGAAAAAGCGGAAGAGCAGGTTCAAGAGGACAGCGTGGTGACAGTGGACGGTGAGATTCTTAATTACCGTGAGTTTGTGTATCTTATGCTCAATAAACCACAGGGATATGTAAGCGCTGTGTTTGACAAGAAGTATCCAGTTGTGACGGAACTTGTGGGAGAGGAATACGCGCATTTCGAGGTATTTCCTGTAGGCAGACTTGATATTAACACGGAAGGACTTTTGATTCTTACAAATGACGGACAATTTACACATGAAATGACATCTCCGAAAAAGAATGTATATAAGCGATATTTTGCGGTGCTCGATAAGCCTATGGAAGATAGTGATGTTGAGGAATTTGCAAATGGAATGGAATTTAAAGAGTTTACGGCTAAGAGCGCGAAACTTGAGATAACAGATAATCCTTGCGAGGTGTATATAGAAATTGCCGAGGGGAAATTTCATCAGGTAAAGCGTATGTGCGAGCGAGTGGGAAAAACTGTTACTTATTTGAAGCGAGTTGCTATAGGCGGATTGAAACTGGATGAAAGTTTGGATTTGGGTGAAATACGGGAACTTACTCAAATTGAAATCGACACGCTGTACAAAAAATGATAGGACATAATTAATACGCGCCCGCAAAGTCAGACTTTTTTTGCGGACGCGTATCATAATTTATTCTCAATTTCTTTCATTTACTAATAATTCAGTATAATATTTTTCGAGTTCAGGATAATCCAAAAGACCTTTGCGTCCTTTGTCCGTTATTGTGTAAACACCTTTAGTCACTTTTTCAAACCAACCGTACACATTGTGATAAAGTATATTATAAGTGTTGTCAGCGCCGCCTTTGTCACGTATCTGTTTTGGCGACATTGCGCCGTACATATCAAGAATGCACGCTATATGTATACATTTTTCCGTGTAAGCGGTGATGATTTTTGTACCGGTAACTCCTCCGGTGTTGGTGTCAATAGTTCTGCCTTGTATTTCCTCGATGATTTCTTTGCGTTTTTGTCTGTTGATATATGTTGAGGTATAAGGCTTGGGTTCAATTACTATTTCCGCAAAAGAATGATTTCCTCTTAGTGAGACAAAAATCAGACCCAGTTCAAGTTTTTTAATCACAGAGAATACACTGCGGAATTTATTGAATGAATATTGTTTTGGTTTTGGTACGGCTACATATACGTCCGCGCCTGTTTTCTGACGTTTAAGCCCTTGTGCAAGCAGCGTGACGGATAAATTTCTCTTTAGTTCAACTATTATAAATTCATCCTCTTTGACAGCTGTCATATCGCAGTCCTTAACCTCGGCGTTGACTTTGTATCCGCGCTTTTCAAAAAGGTCATGAACAGGAGGATACAGTTCTTTTTCCGTCATATTTCCTTTAATTCTCCCGCCTTAATTTCATAATGCTGTCCGTCTGCCGAAATCCATACTGAAATAGCGTTTGGATTATATACTTTGTCGCCGTTTGCTGTATATTTAAGATTTTTTGCGGCATTCATGTAGTCCACAATTTCAATATTTGTTGCGTACCATATGTCTTCTCTTCCGCCTATAAATTCGCAAAATTCTTCTATTCTATCCCATATATTGTCACGGTCAAATTCATAACTGTGTCCCCATACATACATCATATAAAGATACTGCGTTTTATGTAAATCCGCAAATCGGCGCGCATTTTCCATAAGATTATGACTGTGATGACAGGTTGATTTCCATTCAAGAAAGTTATTTGGAAACGCAAAATCATCAGTATTTCCGACAACACGGCAATACTCTATTCCGCATGCTGGCAGCAGATTTATAATATCATCGCTGTATGAGCCGTTAGGATAACTCATCCCACGAATCGGATAACCCGCGGCATCTTCAAGAGATTTTCTGTCCTCTATAACCTGCTGAACTACCTGAGAGAGCGGACAGCGTTCTATTGTGGGATGAGTCGAGGTATGACATGAAATCTCGTGTCCCTTGTACAGTTCCTTGATTTCTGTCAGCTTTATTCGTTTGTCATCAATATCCATAAGTCCGGAATTGAGATGGAATGTTCCCTTTATTCCGTGCTGATTAAAAATAGAAATCAGGCGGCGATCCGCTTCATTTCCGTCGTCATAACTCATTGTGAGAACTTTGTGCTTACCCTGAGGGAAGCAGGTGTAAATAGTTTTTAAAGGTCTTTTGTTTTCCATGTTAAAATTACTCCTTGTTATTTTGTAGTGTTATAACCGTTAATTCCGGTCTGTTAAAAAGTCTTGGCAAAAGCATTGGATTGCCAACACCTCTGTTTACAATCATATCAGTGCGAACAGAGCGGTAATGCCCCGCGACATATTTAGGGAAAAAAACGGGCGCTTTGCTTGCCCAACTTGATTTCGGGGATACCATACCCTTTCCGCCGGGAAGCCGTATCTGCCCGCCATGCATATGTCCGGCAAGAATCAGGTCAAATCCATGATGTTTAAGGTGTTCAAAAAGATTCGCTCTGTGAAACAGAAGAATATCGTATCCGTGGTAGTTAGGCAGTTTCGCAAGCGAAGACTGCACATTTTCGGCGATTTTGGAAGAGTTCATGGAAAATGGATCGTCTATTCCGGACAATGAAATCTCAGCGCCGCTGCGAGTTAAGAGAACGCGCTCGTTATGAAGTGTCCTTATCCCGATCATAGATAGTTCTTTTTCAAACTTCTCATAATCACCGCGCCATAAGTCGTGATTACCCGTAACGGCATATACGGGAGCAATATCCATAAGATGTTCACAAAGGCGAAGCGCGGGAAGATAACTTCCTTTGTCATCGGCAAGATCGCCTGTCGAAACTATTATATCAGGCTGTTCCCGGCTTATCTCCTCGACAAGTCCGGGGATGCTGTCACAGTGATAGTCGGATAATTGCAGTATTTTAAAGCCGTCAAATTCGGGTGGGATTTTTTTTGACGATATATTATAATGTGTAACTTCAAGCCTGTTGTCAAGACCGTTTATGATGAATAATACTCCGCCTGTAAACGCGGCGGCTTTTAAAAGTTTTTTCATAATAATTCATAGCCTTTCTGCCCATACAAAATAGTAATGTTAAGACATTTAACGCTTTTTTGGGGCAGGTAAAGCGTTAAATGAAAATTCTCTCTCTATTATACCACTATTTTTCAATAAAAACCACATATTTCATTGAAAAAATAAAAATAAAATGTTATAATTACATTATTCGTGTAAACGGGAGGAATAAGTATGATAAAACATATAGTAATGTGGAGAATGGCGCCTTGTGAAAACAAGGAAGAGAGAGCGAAAGCTATTAAGGAGAATCTTGAAGCGCTTAAGGATAAAATTGAGGTTTTGGAAGATATAGAAGTGGGATTGAATTTTGAGGAATCACCGTACGCGTCTGATGTTGTTCTTGTATCGACGTTTAAGACTGTTCAGGATCTTAATGAATATCAGAATCATCCGGCTCATAAGGCTGTGGGAGCCGCATATGTGCGCCCGTACGTTTCAGAAAGACGCGTGTGCGATTATGAATTTTAAGAGTTGTATTATAGGGAAAAATATGATAAAATAGACTTAAATTAGAATTTAGGAGAATTTAAATGGCTGAACTTATCACAAAAGAGCAGATGGCATATCAGAGAAGCTTTATTATGAAACTTAAAGAGGAAAATGCGCGGTACGCAATGAAAAACGGACACGTCCGTCTTGCTCTTACAGAGACCTATGGCTGTCAGCAAAATGAAAATGACACTGAAAGAATACGCGGTATGCTGCGTGAAGCGGGATTTGAATTTACCGATGACAGCTATAAGGCAGACGTTGTTATATATAATACCTGCGCCGTGCGTGAAAATGCCGAGCAGAAAGTTTTTGGACGTTTGGGAATTTTGAAACACATAAAAGAAGAGCGTCCAAATATGCTAATAGGAGTATGCGGCTGTATGGTACAGCAGGAGCATATAACAAAAAAAATAAAGAGTGTGCACGAGCATGTTGACCTTGTTTTCGGAACGCATGCGCTGTATAAAATGCCCGAGCTTTTGTATAAAGCGATAAATGAAAAAAAGACAGTAGTTGATATAGAGTCAAGTGATGGCGCTATTGCCGAGGATATTCCTATTATGCGCGACGATGCAAAAAAGGCATGGGTATCAGTTATGTATGGGTGTAATAATTTTTGCTCATACTGTATAGTGCCTTATGTGAGAGGGTGCGAGAGAAGCCGAACGCCTGAGGCGGTTTTAAACGAGGTTAAGGCGCTTGTGGAAGATGGGTGCAGTGAAATTGCGCTGCTCGGACAGAATGTGAACTCTTACGGAAAAGATCTTGACATAGAGATAGATTTTTCGGATTTAATGAGAATGGTGAATGATGTTCCGGGAGTGGAGCGTATTCGTTTTATGACATCTCATCCGAAGGATTTGAGCGATAAGCTGATTTTGACTATGGCGGAATGCGATAAGGTATGTAAACAGCTTCATCTTCCGTTCCAGGCGGGCAGTGATAAAATTCTTAATCAGATGAACAGGAAATATACGAAGGAAGAGTATCTTGCAAAGATTGAAAAAGTAAAAAAAGCAATTCCGGGCATATCCCTTTCGACTGATGTAATAGTCGGATTCCCGACCGAGAAAAACGAGGATTTTGAAGAGACGCTTGACGTTTTGAGAAAGGTTGAATTTGATAATATATTCTCTTTTATATATTCAAGGCGCGAGGGAACACCGGCTGCAAAGCTTGACTTTGTGCTGACGGACGAGGAGATTCATACTAATTTCAATAAATTGCTTGAGGTTCAGAATGAAATCTCAAAACGTAAAAATGAAGCGTATATAGGACGCGTAGAAAAAGTGCTTGTTGACGGAGTTAGTAAAAATGACAAAGAAACTCTTTCAGGAAGATGCGACAGTTCAAAAATAGTAAACTTTAAGGGCGATAAGTCACTTATAGGTAAATATATTAATGTAAAAATTACCGAGGCGCATACATGGAGTCTGAACGGTGAAATTGCAGAGTAAGAAAGGATTAATAAAAATGAACGAAATAATTGAGAAAACAAGAGAATTGGGAGAAATGATTCAAAACAGCGAGCAAATGAAGAATGTAAAAAATGCGGAGATTCTTCAGGAAAATGATGATAAGGCGCAGGAATTATTAAAGGAATTTAATTTGCAGAGAATGAATCTTGCCCGCGACATGCAAAATAACAAAATTTCCCGCGAAGACGCGATAAAAAAGAATAATGAGGCTTTTGACGATATGATTTCCAAATCCGATTCAATTAAAAAATATATTGAAGCGAAAAAGGATTTTGACAATCTTGTAAATCAGGTGAATCAGATTTTGAATTTTTATATAACAGGACAGGATCCGAATTGTACGCATGACTGCAGCACATGCGGAGGCTGTCATTAATCTTGCGCAATAAATTCTGAGAATTAAAAATGTATTAAGAAACAAGGAGAAAAAACATTATGCCAAAAGAGCAGATGACTCCAATGATGACGCAGTATCTGAAAACAAAAGAGGAGTATCCTGACAGTATTTTATTTTACCGTTTAGGTGACTTTTACGAGATGTTTTTTGATGATGCCATAAAAGCTTCAAAGGAGCTGGAAATAACTCTTACAGGTAAAGACTGCGGACTGAAGGAGCGCGCGCCAATGTGCGGCGTTCCTTTTCATAGCGCGTCTGTTTATA
>CAJUEZ010000040.1 GCA_910585485.1 uncultured Clostridia bacterium | reverse complement strand
TGAACAGAACCAGTAAAAATGGACAATAGAAAAAAAGCACCTTCTATGGTAAAATAGAACCATAGGAGGTGTTTTGCTATGTCAGGAATAAAAGGGATGAAACATTACCCCGCTGAAATCAGAGAAAAAATAGTAGAAGAATATAATAACGGAAAGTCACAAAGTGAACTAAGCAAGGAATATAACATAAGCAGATATTCAATTCAGAGTTGGTGCGGATTAAGGCCTGAAACTAAAATCCGCCAAATAGCGCCATTGCCTAAAGGCAGACCTAAAGCAGTCAAAAATATAGATGACTACAAAAAAGAAAATAAACGATTAAAAATGGAAAATGAGTTATTGCGGGATTTTCTCTCTCTTACAGAAAGGAAGTGAGACCATCAGTAAAGTATTTGGTTATCTATCATCATAAAGATAAATATTCAATCAGTGAGATGTGCAGTTTTTTTAACGTATCCCGAAGCGGTTACTATGATTATGTAAAAAGAATGGATATTCCTGCAAAAGATTTACCTTTAGCCCAAAAGATACGTGAGTGTCAAAAAGAAGTATTTAGCACATATGGCTATAGGAGAGTATATTTGTGGCTTGAAAGACAAGGTATTCATCATAATCCAAAGACAATCCTTAGAGTTATGCAAAAATACAATCTGCTTTCAGTTATCAGACGCAAGAAATACCGGAATTATGGACAGGGAATTCATAAATATCCTAATTTGTTAAACAGAGATTTTTATGCTGAGAGACCAAATCAGAAATGGGCGACTGATATATCATACATACACACAAAGCAAGGAGTGTTGTATTTATCAATTATTCGCGACTTGTATGATAACAGCATAGTTTCATACAAGACAGGAACAGAGCAGAATGTTAGTCTTGTACTGAATACAATTCGAGAAGCAAAGAAAAGAGAAAAGGTCACCGCAGAGCTGCAACTCCACAGTGACCAAGGCTTTCAATACACATCAAACCAGTATTATCGCCTAACACAATCATACAACATTACACGGTCAATGTCAAGGAAAGGAAATCCGTATGATAATGCTATGGCTGAGAATTTCTTTTCAATACTCAAAGCAGAGTGCATAAACAGAGTAAAGTTAGAAACTTATGATGAAGCAAGGCAAATTATTGATGAATACATATATTTTTACAACAATCAGCGTATTCAATTAAAAACAAAACTGACACCGTACGAAAAACGATGTCAGTATGCTGCTTAAAAGCTAATATTAACTACCATAGTATGCTTTTTTGTACTGTCCGCACAATTTGGAGCAGTTTAATCACGTCAGCTTTTCTTGTTTGCGCAGCGGCGGTTAATGTGTTTACTTTTCCGCTTTAAACTTTTACTATTTTTCCGCACGCTATTTTAGCGCCTGAATTTCCGCTCGGCTGAGTAGTGAAATCATCCGGTTTACTATGTATTACAATCACTCTTCCTATTATGTCCTCAAGATTGAATCTATCCGTAAATACTGACATATACGCATATCCATTATTCCCGAATAAAGGCGGAAGATCTCCCGCGTGATACGGATGCGGGCAGCCTTTAGGATTAAAATGCGTTTTCGCTTCCGCGAACGGGTCTTTTTCGTTCCCTCCGCATCCTGTCCCCTCGTGAATATGGAATCCAAACACTCCGCCGCCGCATTCCCCTCCGTTATTTGGCAAACCAAATATCTCAGTAGTTATTAACACTCCGTTTTTCATCTGTTTAAACGTAACGTTTCCATTTAATGTAGGATAATCCTTGCTTCCCTTTACCACTGCCTTTGCCATAATATTTTGCGGTCTTGGCGCATATCTGTTCTTTCTTTTGCCTACATACATAATTCACACCCCCTGTGTATTATGTTATGCACTACATAGGGAAAATAGATTATTCTACGCAATATTCTTTTAACGCTTTTTTATGTCTCCTCTGTATTTTTCAATTCCTCCGCCCAGTGACACAATATTCCCAAAGCGTCTTTTTAAACTATCAACAGTTTTTTCAAACTTCTCAACCTTTTCATCATGCTTTTTTTCTTCATCAAACAAGCTGACCTGCTCGTACACTTCACTCTCGCCCACAAGATTTGTACCCGTTACAGACATCATTCTTATCGGCAGTTTCAAATTCCATGACTTTCTTACAATATCCATCGCGGCTTCGCGTATATCCCTCGAAACATACGTCGGCGCGTCCAGTTTTTTCTGACGGTTTATAGTCTTGAACTGCGGGTCTTTTATTGTCACCTGCACAGTGGTGCATTTCACATGTTTTCTCCTCATGCGAGCCGCTATACTGTCAGATAACGCATATATTCCGTCTTTTATCTCCTGCTCGCCCAAAAGGTCATGTCTGAACGTTATGCCATTTCCTACGGACTTTACCTCTCTCTTTTCATAAATGGACTTTACAGGTTCATCATCAAGGCCGTTTGCGTATTTGTGGAGCATTATGCCTGCTTTACCTAAATGTTCCGCAAGGATGCGCCCGTCAAAAAGAGCCAGCTGACCTATTGTTTTTATGCCCAGTCTTTCCAGTTCATTTCCTGTTTTTCGCCCTACGTAAAGCAAATCTCTTACAGGAAGCGGATATATGTAATCTCTCCAGTTTTCTTTTGAGAAAACTGTCGTTGCGTCAGGCTTTTTATAATCGCTGCCGAGTTTCGCAAACACCTTGCAGAATGACACGCCCACAGAAATAGTAAGTCCTGCTTCGGTTTTGACCCGCTCTCTCAGTTCATTCGCAATTTTTTCCCCGTTTCCGAAAAGCCGTCTGCTGCCGGTGACATCAAGCCACGCCTCGTCGAGTCCAAAAGATTCCACATAATCTGTGTATTCCTTATATATATCCATAACGCGGGCGGAATACTGATAATATAAATCATGGTGAGGTGGAACTATAACAAGATTCGGGCATTTTTTCTTGGCTTGCCATATTGTTTCCGCAGTTTGGATATTAAATTTTTTCGCCAGTTCATTTTTCGCCAGTATAATTCCGTGACGGCTTTCCTCATCTCCGCCCACCGCCATCGGCACATTTTTAAGTTCCGGTTTCAACACGCATTCCACAGACGCGAAAAAGCCATTACAGTCACAGTGAAGTATAGTTCTTTCCATATTAATTCTGCTTCCTTACAATAGTATAATCATCGCCTATACGAAAATACGGACATTCTCTGCTGTGTCCGCTCACAAACCTATACATCTCGTCTTCATCAAGATTCATCACGCAGGAATAACACTCATATTCGTCATCATAATAGTAATTCATACATATTTCACAGTTACTTTTCATGCCAAACACCTCTATTCATATTATACCATATTTTTATCTCATTGGCAATGTTGTATAAATTACCCTGTTCATTAATGTTGAATATAAATATTGACGAATAACACCATTTTATTGTATAATTAAGACAACAAGCAAAACAGAACGGAGGGATTTTTTATGAAATTTAAAGAAAACACGGATTACGACCTTATAGGTTTGGGAGAAGTTATGCTCAGGCTGTCTCCGCCGGACAAGGAAAAGATTTCACAAAGTGAAACTTTTGATAAAAACGCGGGCGGAAGCGAGTTGAACGTTGTATCCGGAGCGGCTATGCTTGGCATGCGCTCAGCGATTATAACAAAACTGCCGGAGAACAAAATGGGTCATTTTATCCGAAATAAAATACGTTACGGCAACGTGTCAGACGACTACATTATTTATGACCATTCACCGCAAAAGCGTCTCGGAATCTATTATTATGAAAGCGGAGCATATCCCAGAAAGTCCTCCGTTATATATGACAGAGCAAATTCGAGCGTGTGCTCGCTATCACTTTCAGAAGTCCCCCATGATATATACGGCAAAACAAAGATATTTCACGTTTCGAGCATTACATTGGCTCTTTCCCCGTCTCTTAAAGAGACCACTCTTGAACTTATCAAAAAATTCAAAGAAGCGGGCGCTTATATATCCTTTGACGTAAACTACCGCGCCGCGCTTTGGAGCGAAGAGGAAGCTAAAAAAGTTGTTGAGTCAATATTCCCATATGTTGATTTTCTGTTTGTGTCTGAGGAGACATCACGCAGAATGCTTCAGAGAACAGGCACTCTTGAAGACATCATGCAAGGATATGCGCGTGATTACGGGTGCAAGCTTATTGCGACAACAAGACGAGAGGTTGTCAGTCCTACACATCATAACTTTAATTCAAAAATGCTCTTTGACGGCACATTTTATGAAGAGGAGCCTTACAATAATATTGAAGTTATTGACAGAATCGGTTCAGGCGACGCTTATCTTGCCGGAGTGCTTTACGGTCTTATCAAACACGGAACTCCCGAAAGAGCCATTGAAATCGGCAACGCACTTTCAGCGGTTAAAAATACGGTTCTCGGTGATATGTCCGCAAGCAGTATTGAGGAGATTGAAAGCGTTATAAAATCACATAAAGCAACGGGACATCAGGATGAAATGGTAAGATAACACAAAAAGAACGGCTTCAAAAAGCCGTTCTTTTATTATGGGCAAAATAATTTTGCGTTAACTCAATCTAAGCCTTTCACACTACAGTTTGAGTTCTATTCTTACTTTATCTCTATTCTTATTCTAAACTCAAACTCTTTTTCATCAAAGCGATACTGCTTTTGCGTAAGCGGTCCGCAGCTGTTCTGACCAATTCCATTCTGCTTGTAATCCACGCACAAAACAGTATCAGCACATTTTTCAAGTTCAAAATTATGTTTTTTTCTTGTCAATTCCTCCTGCGTATAATGCGACGCGTTAAATGAAAACGGCATGTCTGAACTTACTCGCAGTTTTTCCGTCTCAACTAAACGCGTGCCGAAGTGACTTCCATTTTCCTGCGGCTTTATATAATCCTCATACATCTCATCGACAGTCTGCGTGAATTTATCAAAATACGAACACAAATGCTTATCGCTATAACTTTCATAAGGTCCGTAACCCAAATAAGTCACTTCTTCACCTGTAGTAAATATTCGCAATCCAAAACGCGGCAACACAGGCATTACTTCTTCCACCGCCACTTTTGCGGTCAAATCAATCGTGCCGTCAGCGTACACTGTCCATACCGAGTAAATATCAGCCGTTTTTCTCTGCGCTGCCGGAATAAGTGCGCTATGGCACTTTATAGCAACGCTTCCATCAATTTGTTCACACGTTGTGTCATACACAAACGGCAGTTCTCTGTCATAACCGGCACGTTCCCATTCACTCCTTATATTTCTGTCGTTGTCTGTCGGAGCGCGCCACACATTCCATTCTATTGATTTTGTCACAGCTTCATTAAGTCTTGCAAAATTTCCTATCGCCTTGTCAAATACATACTCAAATCCGTTACCCGAAATAATTATACTTCTTCCCTGCTCCGAAACTTCTATCTTTCCGTTCGATGCAATTTCTGCTAATTTGGAAATGGTGTCGTTTATAACAATCTGCTCAAATCCGACTTCATATCCTTTTTTCGCCCAAGGCGACTCCGTTTTCTGATACGCTCTAATCATAAGCACGTCTCCCTCAGGGCGCGGGAAACTCTTTTTACCTCTCGGTGGAACGTCAAACTCCACCTTTTCGCCGTTTACTTCAAACGTCAGCATATCGCTAAGTTCAGCAAAATCATATCTGTTTTCAACCACTATAATATTGCTGTACGATTTGACGGCAAACGGTTTTATCGCCTGCTTATATTCCATCAGACCGGTATGCGGTTTTCTGTCAGGGGTGACAAGACCGTCAACGCAGAAATTTCCATCATGAGGAAATTCTCCGAAATCACCGCCATAAAAGTATTTCCCGTTACCCATGTCAATAGCATGGTCGCACCACTCCCACGCAAACGCGCCGAAAAATCCGTCATAGCGATACATTCTATCAATATATTCTTTAATTCCTCCCGGACCATTCCCCATAGCGTGTATGAACTCGCACTGCATATACGGCTTTTTCACAGAAAGTAATTCTCTTTCCTTTTTTGTCACATCACTTTGCGAAAGTTCAATCCATTCGCCCGCATGCTCATATGACCAACCCGCGTCAGGACTGATAGTGTGCCACACATGCTCGCCCTGATTCTGAAAATAATTATCTATCCAATCATAATCCGCGTACATTGTGCTTACAACGTCAAGCATGGACGTATCGTTTATATGTCCTTTCATCTGCCACAAACTGCTTTCATAATGCGTCAGACGCGTTTTATCATATTCCTTAACCCATTTCCCCGCGTTTTCAAAATTAACTCCATAGCCGCCCTCATTTCCAAGCGACCATAAGCATACGCAAGGTCTGTTTTTATCACGGATAACATTTCTCTGTATTCTGTCAAGTATAGCGTCATACCAATCAGGATTATTGGCGAGCAATCCGAAAGTATTACCCTGTGAGCCTCCGTAAATCGAGGCGGTTCCGTGAATTTCAATATCAGACTCGTCTATAACATAAAACCCGTATTCATCGCATAACTGCGTAAACCACGGCGCGTTCGGATAATGACTTGAGCGAACAGCGTTTATATTATGTCGTTTCATAATCATTAAATCCTTCACAGCCTGCTCGCGATTTATCGCGTATCCTGTCACAGGGTCGCTATCATGACGGTTTACCCCTTTCATTTTTACAGGCTTATTATTGATCAGGACAATTCCGTCTTCAATTTTTATTTCACGTATTCCTATTTTTTCACGTATAACCTCATCTTCCGTTATGATATATAACGTGTATAAATAAGGATATTCGGCATTCCACAAAATAGGATTTTCAATATGTATTTCTCTGTCGTTCCCACTGTATATTTTGCCCTTTTCATCTTCGATGACAAAAGTAACGTCCGTGTCTGATTCAACATCAATAGTAATTTTTCCATCTATTGATGTTTCTATTTTATAGTCCCGCACATGTTTTTGAGGACGATTTAATATATACACATCGCGAAAAATACCACTCATTCTAAACTTGTCCTGGTCTTCAAGATAACTTCCGTCACACCATTTCATGACCATGACGCACAGTATATTTTCTCCTTTTTTCACCTTATCGGTTATATCAAATTCAGATGTTGAATGTGACACCTGACTGTAACCTATAAACTCTCCGTTGAGCCACACGTAAAAACAGGAATCCACACCTTCAAAATTCAAATACTTCTTATAATTGTTATCCGATTCAAATCTCGTCACATATACTCCGCATGGATTTTCATAAGGAATATGCGGCGGATTATACGGAAACGGATAACGCGTATTTGTATACTGGTGAGTATCATATCCCTGTGTCTGCCAACAAGACGGGACAGGTGTTTTAAAAAAGCCTTCCGTGTTTCCTCTTATAAAATCATCAGGAACATCATCAATACACTTAAAATAGCAAAAATCCCATTCTCCGCTTAATATCTGCTTTCTGTCCTCATCATGTTTTTTCGCGTGTTCTATATCTGAATACACCTCATAATACGCGCGGTTTTCTTCCGTGTTTATATGAATCGTGTTTAAATCCTCGTAATATTTTTCTATTTTCAAATATATCCCTCCTTTTATAGGTTTAGTATACTCTACATAAAAGGTAATTGTCAATAAAAAAAGGAATAAATATCATTTTATATTGATGATCAGCATAACTTATAAATACGCAATTTGCATAATTAAATATTTATTATTCTGTTCTAAATTTTGCAAATTGCATATTGACAAAAGCTTAAATAGTGATATAATTAATATGTAATTTGAATTTACAACTCAATAGCTGATTTTTGATAAGACAAAGGTGTTTTATATTGATGAAAAAATATAATTCACCTTTTTTTCATAAATAACAAAAAATTAGCGCAAACTAACAAATTTTCAGGAGGTTTTTTAAATGAGTAATGTAACAGAAATCTTCGGCAGCAAGGTCTTTAACCTGCCGACAATGAAAGAACGTCTTCCGAAAGAGATTTATAAATCTTTGGTAAAGACAATCAACGATGGTACTAAGCTTGACCTCAATGTTGCCAATGCCGTCGCGCACGCAATGAAAGAATGGGCTTTGGAAAACGGCTGTACTCACTATACTCATTGGTTCCAGCCGATGACAGGTCTGACAGCGGAAAAGCATGATTCATTCATTCAGCCTACAGACGACAGAACTGTTATTATGGAATTTTCAGGCAAGGAACTCGTTATGGGTGAGCCTGACGCTTCCTCATTCCCTTCAGGCGGTTTGAGAGCCACTTTTGAGGCAAGAGGTTACACGGCATGGGATCCGACTTCATTTGCTTTCATTAAAGACCATTCGCTGTACATACCGACCTCCTTTGTTTCATACACCGGCGAAGTGCTTGATAAAAAGACTCCTCTTCTGCGTTCCGAAGCAGCTATTGACAAGGCGGCTAAGCAGGTGCTTAAACTGTTCGGTAAAGAGCCAAAAAGAGTCGTTGCATACGTAGGTCCGGAGCAGGAATATTTTCTTGTAGACAAAAAGCTTAGAAACAAGCGTAAGGACTTACTTCTCACAGGAAGAACACTTTTCGGCGCCAAACCGGCAAAAGGTCAGGAAATGGATGACCATTATTTCGGTCAGATTAAAGAGCGAGTTGCTGAATTTATGAAAGAGGTTGACGAGGAATTGTGGAAACTCGGTGTATTCGCAAAGACGAAGCACAACGAGGTTGCTCCTGCTCAGCATGAAATCGCTCCCGTTTTCTCTACAACAAATATTTCAACAGACCACAATCAGCTTACAATGGAAGTACTGAAAAAGGTCGCAAACCATCACGGTTTATACTGCCTGCTTCATGAAAAGCCGTATGAGGGCATTAACGGTTCAGGTAAGCATAACAACTGGTCAATCGGTACATCTGACGGCGAACTTTTACTAAAGCCAGGTAAGAAACCTGAGGAAAATGTTCAGTTCCTATTATTCCTTGCAGCTGTAATTAAGGCGGTTGACGATTATGCGGATATTTTGAGAGTATCTGTTGCGACGGCAGGTAATGACCACAGATTAGGAGCGAACGAGGCTCCGCCCGCTATTATTTCAATCTATCTCGGTGACCAGCTTGCAGCGGTTGTTGACCAGTTAAAGGCAGGTAAGGGTGTTAAGTATGACGCGGGTAAGCTAATTGAAACAGGCGTTGAGTCACTTCCCGACATCGAAAAGGATACAACGGACAGAAACAGAACTTCTCCGTTTGCTTTCACAGGCAACCGTTTCGAATTCCGCGCGCCGGGCTCAAGACAGTCTATCGGCGGTATTAACATTGTTCTTAACACTATCGTTGCGGAAACGCTTACTGAAATTGCCGATCAGCTTAAAACAAGCACTGATGTTCACAAGGACGCGCTTGAATTGGCTATTAAAATATTCAAAGACCACGAAAGAATTATCTTCAACGGCAACGGCTACAGTGACGAATGGGTTGAAGAGGCAGAAAGACGCGGTCTTTATAACCTAAAAACTACTCCCGACGCTATGCCGTACTTTGTTACACAAAAGTCAATCGACCTGTTTACAAAGCAAGAGGTGTTTACAGAGGTTGAGGTTAAAACACGCGGTGAGATTATGATGGAGGATTATAACAACACGCTTCATTTTGAAATGCTTGCTATGCTTGAAATGGCTAAGCAAGAAATCCTGCCGGCTTGTCTGAAATACACAAAATTCGTTACAGACGACGTTGCTTCAAAGAAATCGCTCGGCATTGACGCTCCTAATGAACTTCAAAAGGCTAAGAATCTTACATCTCTTACCGAAGAACTTATGACTAAGATTGACGCGTTAGATGCAAAAACAGCCGTACCGGAACTTGACGCGTACGAAACCGGTATGTACTACAAGAACGAGGTTGTTCCCGCAATGGAGACGCTTCGTGAAACGGCAGACACGCTTGAAACAATCGTCGCAAAGGAGTATTGGCCTTTCCCGACATACACAGATTTGCTTTATCTCGTATAATAAAACACAAAAAAGGACTCGGAAGAGTCCTTTTTTCTAATCAAAATAAAATAAATCTTCAAACCTTTTATCCAATGCAATACAAAGTATAAGTGCAAGCTTTGCGGTAGGATTAAACTGCCCTGTTTCTATTGAGCTTATAGTATTTCTTGAAACGCCCACAAGCCCTGCTAATTGGCTTTGTGATAAACTCTGCTCGGCTCTTGCTTCTTTTAATCTATTTTTTAATACAAGTTCTTTATCCATAATTACCTCACTACCGTAATTATATGTGCGATAAGAAATCCTGCTGCCGCCATTGCTGATAAAATACCTCCTGCCAGCAAGCTTTTCTTTTTTATTACTCTATATCTTCCGAGCATTTCAAATGCAAGATATGTCCAATACATCGCAAATAAACTTGAATTATTCTGATTATAAACCCAATTAAAAATGAGCAATGCAAGATACAGCACCGTCATACCTGTAATGCCGTACAGGCGTCCCTTTCCCAGCTCAAACTCCACTCCTTCGTCCCGCTTCTCCGCCCTGCTTCTCGCAAGAATTTCTTCCTTTTTCATAAATATCTCTCCTTTCCATGACAAGTTTTCTTGTCATGGAGTATTATACCATTGACAAGTATACTTGTCAATACTTTTTTGAAAAGTTTTCTTTGCAAAAAAGTGCTTACAACGTAAGCACTTTACATAATAAACATAAACGGAAAAACAATTCTCATTGTTACAGCAAATACGAGCGACAGCACAAGCATTACAGCAGTTTGCTTCGGTGACTTGTAAAGTATCGCTATACCCGCTGCCCATACAAGCACCTCTAATATATACGGCGCATTAAAATAAGTCATTCCGAATGAAAATGCCTGTAAAAATAATAAGGCAGATATTAATGATGAAATTACAAGCGAGGTATTCCCTTTCCCCTTTGCATACCAACATATAAAGGCTAAAAACGGCGACAGCGCCGTTAATACAATCCAAATCATAAGGTATGCCCTGTCAGGATAAAAGCCCGCAAAAAGCCTTGTGTACGCATAATATCCCGTTAACATTCCCGCAAAAAATACGAATACATTAACCGACGCCCTCAGAGGGGTTTTGCTGTATATCGATATGATAACGGCAAGCAGATACCATATAGCTATTCTGCCGAAGAAATTACGCAAATCAAGTATTTCCATAAAATACGGAAGTAAATTTGACGGTATACAGTCCAGAAATTTTGTTCCAATCCCCATAGCCAAACCGAATACAAAAACTAACAAAGTATTTAAAATTTTCTTTCTCCGTGAAATATGTATTGGCGCTCTTATATTATTTAACCACTTTATCAACGCTATATCTCCCTGTACTGTGCCTGTCCTATTTCGTACAGGTCATTGCCCTCGCAGTCAATAAGCACTACAAGAGGTAAGTCTTCTACCTCCAGACGCCGTATTGCTTCCGTCCCCAAATCATCGTATGCAATAACCTCAGCTTTTTTTATACTTTCCGCAATCAACGCGCCTGCACCGCCGATTGCCCCGAAATACACAACGCAGTTTCGCTTCATAGCTTCCACAACTTCCTTACTGCGCGCGCCCTTGCCTATCATCGCTCCCAGACCGTTATCAAGCAGAAGCGGTGTATATGCGTCCATTCTACCCGCTGTAGTAGGCCCGCACGAACCTATAATCTCGTTTGGCTTTGCCGGACATGGACCGGCATAGTAAATCACCTGATTGCTGAGTTCTATCGGAAATAACTCACCGTTTTTGAAATTGCGCGTCATTCTTTCGTGCGCCGCATCACGCGCGGTATATATAACACCTGACAGCAAAATACTGTCCCCCGCTTTTAAGTCCTTGATTATCTCCTTTGTCAAAGGAGCTGTTATCTTTCTCTCCATATCAATCTTCCTCCACAAAATCAATAACACTGTTTAATATATAATCCGCGCCCATTTTTTCAAAATATCCGCGCGCTCTTTCACCCTGTATCCCGGTTAAAACAGCGCAGAAATCCGCTCCCATTGCCTGCGCCGCCAAAATATCCGCTCCCGCATCACCGACAATAAGAGTTGTTTTTATTTTGGACGCGTCATATTCATTATCAATCAGTTTTTTGTCCTCATACTCGGTACCGTACAGGGCCTTTAAAAACATATACGGATGAGGTTTTGTAAGCGCGTTACTGTTTAACGACTTTTCAGCCGCCACAACATGATCATAATTACACAGTCCGTCAGGCGCAAAATACTTTTTAATTCCCCAATTCTCAATCGGACGTATCATTTCAATATACGGTCTGCCGGTACCCGTACATACGCGTTTCCCATCGCATAACATCTTTAGTATTTCTATCAGCTTGTCCTTATCCACAATCGGCTCTTCTTTATACAAAAGTCCTGCCTTTCCCGAATTCAAAGGCGGGTGTGAGAAATATTTTAAAAACAACTCGTCACCTAAAAACCATGTCTGGAATATATCCCGCATTGTCTGCCACATAATCCCATTTCGCCTCATCCAATCATAGTTGAATCCTGTTTTTTCGGACGACGCCTTTGCTAACATATCATACACATCAAGAATATTATCAGGCAATTCCTCCGCCTTTTTCAGCACATCAGAGAAATCTTCGCCATATTCCTTTCCTCCGCAAATCCACGCAAGAAGAACAACAACATAACCCAAATCCCAATTTGAATTTACGCCTTTAGCTTTTAACACCTCAATTATTTTGTCGTTGCAGAATACAAGCGAGCGTATTTTTTCAACATTATTTTCCGCGTATTTTATGTCTATTTTATCGCCCCGATTCCATTTCAGGTACTCCCAAACCGTAAGCGCGGCGCAGTTCCAATAATTCTGTTCACTCGTTATCACACCGTCCATATCAAATATAACGGTGTCGTATTTATCAAGAAATTTCGCTAATTTCATTTTTACCTCTATATTCGCAAATAGGGACACTAAATTTTTAGTGTCCCTTTGTATTATTCAATCGTCCATTCAATTTTGCCCGCTACTCCCGCGGTTTTCCCCTTGCGCGATTGCGAAACCGCTAAAGCGCAATTTAAAGTTGTTCCCAACGCGCGGAATATCGCTTCCCAAATATGATGTCCGTTATGCCCTTTAAGCAAGTCAATGTGCAAGGTGCATCTTGCGCCCTGAGCAAAGCCTTCAAGGAAAGTTTCCAAGTCCTCAGTATCCATCCCCTCAACTTTTTCAGAAAGTTCAATTCCGTGATAATCAATATCACAGTATGAGCGTTCCTCAAAGCTTACGGCGCATTCCGCTTTCGCCTCGTCAATTATTCCGACAGCGTCGCCATATCCCATCGCGCCGTCAGTGCGAAGTATGTACTCCCTTACCGCCGTGCCAAGCGCTATGCCTAAGTCCTCGGCAATCACATGTGTAAGAGTAAACTTATCCAATTCTACACTGACTTCAATATTAAAGCCGCCTCTCCACGCAATATGCTCCAGCATGTGATTTAAAAATGTTATGGTTGTGTTTATTTTCTTGCGATAGTCAGACGCTAAAGGTGAAAAATCAAGAGTTACCGACATAACCGACTCAGTTGTCTTTCGGGTTACTTTTATCTTTTCCATACTAATATACCTCTTTTTAATAATTTCAAAATTACAGTCATTTTGATGGCAGAACAGTGAAACTGTATAAACCGCCAGAAGTTCCGAAAGGAAGTGATTTTGGGATTATTTTCTCTCCTTAACCGCCAAGCCGTGCGTATCAAAGCCCTCTACTTTTGATATTCTGTAAGCATACTCACGCACATTCTCAAAACCTTCTTTAGACGCGTAACCGACAGACGAACGCTTTAAGAAATCCTGCACACTGACTGATGAATACGTCTTCGCAAAACCGCCTGTCGGAAGTATTGCGTTAGGTCCCAAAACAAAGTTACACAGTGTGACAGGAGTATAGTCACCAAGCAGTATTTCACCCGCGTTTTTAATTTTCGGCAATGTGTCAAACGGTTTCTCCGTCATTACCTCCATATGCTCAGGCGCATAGTCGTTTACAAAGTCTATTGATTCGTCAAGCGAATTTGTCAAAATCACTCCGCCGTATGTAGTCAGGTTTGTTTCTATAAACTCCTTACGCTTTGGAGAAATCTTTTCAAGCTGACGATTTACTACAGGTATCACCTTATCAACCAATTCCCGTGAATGTGTTACTAACAGCGCGGCGCTGTCAGGTCCGTGCTCAGCTTCAATCATCCAATCAAGCGCAACCTTTTCCGGATCTGCCTTTTCGTCCGCAAGCACAATTATCTCACTCGGTCCCGCAGGCAATCCCGCGTCAATATGATTTGCCAGCACTCGTTTTGCCGCTGTCGCGTAGCTGTTACCCGGACCTATAATTTTATGGCATTTAGGTATTGTTTCAGTACCGTATGCGACAGCCGCTACTGCCTGAATACCTCCAACTTTATATATTTCAGTTATTCCAATAATCTTAGCAGCCGCTAAAATTGCATCGTCTACTTCGCCTTTTTCATTCGGAGGCGTAACAACGACAATATTCGGAACTTTCGCGACAACTGCCGGAATACCAAGCATACACATAACTGATGGGAATGAACCCTTTCCATGCGGCACATACAGACATACGTCAACAATCGGAGTAGTCTTTTCACCCACCATAAGACCATCATCAACCATAGTGAACCACATTTCCTCGGGAAGCTGTTTCTCATGGAAATCATAAATGTTCTTATACGCGTACTCTATCGCCTCGCGAGTTTCCTTATCAAGCCGGTTATAACCCGCTTCTATTTCTTCTGCCGTTACCTTTAGAGTGTCCTTTGTAAGCTGTACGCGGTCAAATTTTGCCGTGTATTCAAGAACAGCCTCATCTCCGCGCGCTCTTATATCGTCCGACACCTCGCGGGCAAGTTTCATCTGTTCTGTTATATCAAGTTCAGCACGCTTCATTATAAAGTCGTACTGCTCCTTTGTCATTTTTGATAGTTCATAAATATTCGGGTTCATTGTGTTCCTCCTAAAATCATTTCAGAAAATCTTTCATTTTTTCACAAAAACTTTTTTTCTGTTTATAGTTTTTATCCTCATCAAAATTTTTAAGTACTTCTTTCTGTTTTGATGTAAGGTTTCTCGGCACTTCAACATTCACTGTGACATACTGATCTCCTCTTGATTTGCTTCTAAGGAACGGAATACCTTTTCCCTTCATTCGGAATCTTGACGAAGTCTGAGTTCCTTCCGGTATGTTCAATTCCACCGCACCGTCAAGTGTGGGAACTTTTACAGTCGCTCCAAGCGCCGCCTGCACAAATGTAATCGGCATTTCTATGAATACGTCGTTTCCTTCACGTTTGAACAACGCATGCGGACGAACTCTGACTGTAAGGAGCAAATCTCCGCTCGGTCCGCCCTTATATCCTGCTTCGCCCTTGCCGGAAAGCTGAATCGTCTGTCCGTTATCAATACCCGCCGGGATCTGAATTTCTATTGTTTTATTCTTTCTCACTGTGCCTGTTCCGCGACAGTCTCGGCATGGTTCTTTAATAATCTTGCCTTCTCCGTGACACTGCGGACATGTGGTTTCTGTAGTCATATAACCAAGTATGGTTCTCTGCTGAGTTTGAACGCGTCCACTTCCGTGACACTGTGAACAGGTTGTAACTGTCGTTCCTTTTTTCGCGCCGCTGCCTCCGCAGGTTTCACATTTTTCCTGCATCTGCACATTCATTTTCTTACTGCATCCAAAAGCTGCCTCTTCAAAGCTTATATCTATAACCTGACGTATATCATTTCCGCGTCTCGGTCCATTTCTCCTGCTTCCGCCGCCAAAGCCGCCGAATCCGCCGCCAAAAATATCTCCGAAAATGTCGCCGAAATCAAATCCGGCACCGTTAAAGCCGCCTCCGCCGGCACCAAAATTAGGGTCAACGCCCGCGTGTCCAAACTGGTCGTACTTTGAACGTTTCTGAGCATCTGAAAGTACCTGATAAGCCTCGTTGACTTCTTTGAATTTTTCTTCTGCTTCTTTATTGCCCGGATTTAAGTCCGGATGATATTTTTTACTCTGTTTTCTAAAAGCTTTTTTTATTTCATCATCCGAGGCGCTTTTTTGCACGCCCAAGACTTCATAATAATCTCTTTTATCTGCCATCTTCTTCACCTGCCTACAATATTATACTATACTTTTTTCTATTTGTAAAGCGTACCGATAAATTATATATCCTGAAAAGGACGGACATTTTGTCCGTCCTCAAGTGTTTTTGTATTTATTAATTATTGTCGTTGTCTACTTCTTTATAGTCAGCCTCATATACATTATCACCGCCTGCTGTCTGCTGCGCATTAGGGTCAGCACCCGCCGCGCCTTCAGGATTTGCCTGCTGATACATCTGCTGTGCTACCGAATAGAATTTTTCCTGCAATTCGTCAGTAGCCGCCTTAATAGCCGCGCTGTCTGTTCCTTTTAAGGCTTCCTTAACCTTATTCACTTCCGTCTCAACCATTGACTTTGTAGCATCGTCTATCTTATCGCCGGCATCTTTTACAGCCTTTTCACACTGATATACAAGAGATTCGGCATTATTTCTGATTTCAACCTCTTCCTTACGCTTCTTATCTTCCTCTGCATATTTTTCTGCCTCTTTAACAGCCTTATCAATATCCTCGTCAGAAAGATTTGAGGAAGCGGTGATTGTAATCTTCTGCTCGTTACCTGTACCCAGGTCCTTAGCGCTTACGTTTACGATACCGTTTGCATCAATATCAAATGTAACCTCAATCTGCGGTACTCCGCGAGGTGCGGGAGCAATTCCTGTAAGATTAAAGCGTCCCAATGTCTTATTATACTGAGCCATTTCTCTTTCACCCTGAAGCACATGTACTTCAACAGATGTCTGACCGTCTGCGGCAGTTGAGAAAATCTGTGACTTGTTTGTAGGAATTGTAGTATTTCTTTCTATAAGCTTTGTAAATACTCCGCCCATTGTTTCTATACCAAGTGACAATGGAGTTACATCCAAAAGAAGTACGCCTGTTTCTTCTCCTCCAAGCACACCCGCCTGCCTTGCAGCGCCTACAGCGACGCATTCGTCAGGGTTAATGCCCTTGTGAGGCTCTTTACCCATCTCCTTCTTAACAGCCTCCTGAACAGCCGGAATTCTTGATGAGCCGCCTACAAGAAGCACCTCGTCTATCTTAGAAGCGCTTACACCGGCATCGCTCATAGCATTTTTTATACATGTGATTGTTCTGTCTACAAGATCAGCCGTAAGCTCGTCGAACTTAGCTTTTGTAAGCGTGATGTCCATATGCTTAGGTCCTGACGCGTCAGCAGTGATAAACGGAAGATTTATGTTTGATGTTGTAGTTGTTGAAAGTTCAATCTTTGATTTTTCAGCCGCTTCCTTTAGTCTCTGCATTGCCATTTTGTCTGTTGACAAATCAACACCGTCACTCTTTTTGAACTCAGCAACAAGGAAATCAATAATTCTCTGGTCAAAATCATCGCCGCCAAGTCTTGTATCGCCGTTTGTTGAAAGAACCTCAAATACTCCGTCACCGATTTCAAGAATTGACACATCGAATGTACCGCCGCCAAGGTCGTATACCATAATTGTCTGATCCTTATCGCTCATACCGTATGCAAGAGCGGCAGCCGTAGGCTCGTTTATAATTCTCAAAACTTCAAGTCCCGCGATTTTACCCGCGTCTTTTGTCGCCTGACGCTGCGAGTCATTAAAATATGCCGGAACAGTAATAACCGCCTGAGTTACTGTTTCCCCAAGATAGCCTTCTGCGTCCTGCTTAAGCTTAGTTAAAATCATAGCTGATATTTCCTGAGGTGTGTATGCTTTATTATCAATCGTAACCTTTTCGGTTGTTCCCATTTTTCTCTTGATTGACAT
>CAJUEZ010000039.1 GCA_910585485.1 uncultured Clostridia bacterium | reverse complement strand
AGGTTTCCGTATATTTTTTTACCTTACTGTAACATTTCTATTGTAATCCTACAATCAGAATAAATTTTATTTTAGATAATAATTGACAAAACGCTGTAATTATGATAAAATACCACCAAATTGAATAATAAAGGCAATGATGGAACAAAGTAGACGCTGTTTCGCCAAAGAGAGAGCATGAATTATTGAGCTGTGAGTTTGTGCGGCAAGAGCAGAGGTTGAAATTTCATTCCGGAGTTTCGCGGGTGAACGAATTTTGCGCCGATGCGTAAAGCTAAAATATTAGTAGTCCGTGACGGGTAGTGCCGTTATACATGAATGAGTGCCGGTATTTAATATCGGAAGTCGGGTGGTACCGCGGAGTATGAAATACACACTTCGTCCCATACAGGGGCGAAGTGTTTTTTATTGATGCGTTTTCATAAACCTGCCAATACGGCGTTAAGCAATCTTCGTAGTATAAGAATATGCCTTGTCTTGACAAATTTCTGAAAGCGCGGGTAAATAATCATTAAGAAAGGAACAGAAATATGAAAGAGAAACTTGAACAAATCAAAGCGTCGGCTTTGGACGTATTAAAAAACGCGTCTGACCTTGCGGCTTTGGAGGAAGCGAGAATTAAATTCCTCGGAAAAAAAGGCGAAATGACTGCCGTAATGAAAGAGATGAGAAGTCTTACCGCTGAGGAAAGACCTGTAATCGGAGCGCTTGCGAACGAAATCAGAAGCAGCATAGAAAATCATATTGACACAAAGAAAGCTGAAATTGCGGCAAAGTTGGAGGAAGAGAAGCTAAAAGACGAGGTTATAGACGTAACCATGCCGGGCAGAACGCAGAAAACAGGCAAACTTCATCCGCTTACAAAGGTAATGAACAATATTAAGGATACATTTATAGGCATGGGATTTGAGATAGCCGAGGGACCTGAGGTTGAACTTGATTATTACAATTTTGAGGCGCTTAATATCCCTCCGAATCACCCCGCGCGCGATACTCAGGATACGTTCTACGTAGAGGACAATATTGTTTTAAGAACGCAGACGTCAGGTATGCAGGTGCGCGTAATGGAAAAGAAAAAACCGCCTATCAGAATGATTGCGCCGGGTAAGGTTTACAGAAGCGACGCGCTTGACGCGACTCATTCGCCCGTATTCCACCAAATTGAGGGACTTGTAGTTGACAAGGGAGTTACAATGGCTGATTTAAAGGGTACAATAGCGGCATTCTTGAAGGAACTGTACGGTGAAAAAACCAAGGTTCGTTTCCGTCCGCACCATTTCCCGTTTACAGAACCGTCAGCCGAGGCAGATATATCATGTTTTGCATGCGGCGGCAAGGGCTGCAGTATGTGTAAGGGCGAGGGTTGGATTGAAATTTTAGGTTGTGGTATGGTGCACCCTAAAGTGCTTCAAAACTGCGGTATTGACCCTGAGATTTATTCCGGATTCGCATTTGGCATGGGGCTTGAAAGAGTGGCGATGGGCAAGTATGATATAAATGATATACGTCCATTCTTTGAAAATGATTTGCGTTTTCTGAGTCAGTTCTGATGGAGAGAATAATAATTTTCGGTTTTTCGGGCGGAGGAAAATCCACGCTTGCGCGCAAAATGGGCGAGATACTCGGCATTGAGCCAACGCATTTTGACCGTCTGCACTGGTTACCGAATTGGGTTGAAAGCACAAGAGAATATAAAAGAGAAATGATTAAGCCCGTTTTGGAGCGTGACAAATGGATAATTGAAGGAAACTACTGTCATATATATTGGCAGGAACGCTTAGAACTTGCGGATACGGTAATTTTTATAGACGTGAACCGCTTTACCTGTCTGTGGCAGGCATGGAAGCGCAGCCGCGTATATAAAGGGAAAACGCGTCCGGATATGGGCGAGGGCTGCACTGAAAAATTTGATTTGGAATTTGCGAAGTGGGTATTTTTCAAGGGGCGCAAAAAACGCTTGAATTATCTTGAAACCATGAAAATGCTGAAAGATACGGGTAAAAATACCTATATATTGAAAAGTAAAAAAGATATAAATAAATTTTTGAAGGGATTGAGTAAATAATGAATTTACCTATGAGTTGGCTTGGCGACTATATGGATATAGATGTCACGCCGAAAGAATACGCCGACAGACTGACAATGACAGGCTCTAAGGTTGAGGGTTATGAAAATATGGGCGAGAGTGTGCAGAATGTCGTTGCGGGCAAGGTGCTTACATGCGTTGACCACCCCGACAGTGACCATCTTCACGTATGTACTGTTGATGCGGGCACGGGCGAGGTTTTGCAGATTGTCTGCGGAGCGCCTAATGTAAAAGAAGGGATAATAGCGCCTATAGCACTTGTAGGGGCGGTGCTTCCCGGCGGAAAAATTAAAAAGGGCAAGCTTCGAGGAGTGGAGTCCTGCGGTATGATATGCTCGCATGACGAACTCGGTATAACCGAGGATATGCTTGGCTATGAACCCGAATACGGAATTTTAATTTTGCCTGACGACACTCCGATAGGCAAGGATATAAAGGACATTTTCGGCATGAACGAAACGGTTGTTGAGTTTGAAATAACCTCAAATCGTCCCGACTGTTTCTCAATAATAGGACTTGCGAGAGAAACGGCGGCTTCGTTCAACAAGAAGTTTACTGTCCCTGAGATTAAATTCACTGAGAACAGCGAAAACATTGCCGACACAATAAGCGTGGAAGTGCTTGACAAGGATAAATGTAAGAGATACTGCGCGAGAATGGTAAAGGACGTTAAAATCGCTCCGTCACCAAGCTGGATGCAGGAAAGACTTCGCGCTTGCGGAGTAAGACCTATTAATAACATAGTCGATATTACAAACTATGTGCTGCTTGAATATGGTCAGCCAATGCACGCTTTCGATTTAAGAGACCTTGAAGACAACAAAATTGTTGTAAGACGCGCTCAGGACGGCGAAGTTATAAAGACGCTTGACGAGCAGGATAGAAAGCTTACGGCAGAAGACCTTGTAATTGCTGATGGAAAGAGAGCGGTTGCGATAGCGGGTGTAATGGGCGGTTTTAACAGTGAGGTTAAGGACGATACAACGACTGTTGTGTTTGAGTCTGCGACGTTTGACGGCGCTTCGGTAAGACTGACAGCGCAGCGAGTGGGACTTAGAACAGAGGCTTCATCGCGTTATGAAAAGGGACTTGACTATAATAACACAGTGCCGGCGGTTGAAAGAGCGTGTCAGCTTGTGGAGCAGCTTGGCTGCGGAACGATTGTGGGCGGTATGATTGACGTGATGGGTAATGTCACGGATATGAAAACGCTGCCGCTCAGACCTGAAAAGATAAATGCCTTTCTCGGCACTGATATTCCGACAGCGGATATGATAAAGATATTTGACGCGCTTGAAATTGAAACAGACCTTGATAAAATGACGGTCACACCGCCGTCTTTCAGACCCGACCTTGAGGGCGAGGCTGATATAGCGGAGGAGGTCGCAAGATTTTACGGCTATGACAATGTGCCGACAACTCTGCTTTCAGGTGAGGCGACATGCGGACGAAAGACCGAGCGTCAGCAAATTCAGGACAAAGTGAACGAACTTTTGACGGCTCAGGGGATGTACGAAATCTACACGTACACCTTTACAAGTCCCTCAATATTTGATAAGCTGAATATACCGACGGACAGCGCTTTAAGAAAAACTGTAGTAATATCAAATCCGCTTGGTGAGGACACGTCTGTTATGCGCACGACTACAATCGCAAGCATGCTTGACACGCTTTCAAGAAATTATAATTACAGAAACGCGTCCGCAAAGATGTTTGAGGTAGGGAAAGTATTTATCCCGACAGAGCAGGGCAAGCTGCCTGATGAAATCACGAAGATTACAATGGGTATGTACGGCGATAACGCTGACTTTTATGATATTAAAGGGATATGCGAAAACATGTTTGAAAACCTGAATGTCAAAAAAGTTAAGTATGTGGCGGTAACGGATAATCCGACTTTCCACCCCGGACGCTGTGCTAAAATCAGCGCGGGCGGAAAAACGCTTGGTATAATAGGCGAGGTTCACCCGTCAGTTACTAGAAAGTACGGCATTGAGACACCTGTATATATCGCTGAACTTGATTTTGAAAATGTGTTCTTAAATATAGACAGCAATATCAAGTTTACGGAACTTCCGAAATTCCCGGCTGTTACTCGCGATATTGCAATGCTTGTCGATAAGACAGTTCCCGTTGCGGATATTGAGGAAATAATCAGAAAGGCTTCGGGCAAAATGCTTGAAAGCATAAATTTGTTTGACGTATACGAGGGCGAGCAGATACCCGAAGGTAAAAAGAGCGTTGCCTATAACGCTGTTTACCGCGCGGCGGACAGGAGTCTGACGGGCGATGAAGTACAGAAGGTATTCGATAAGGCAGTGAAGAATTTAGAGTATAATTTAGGCGCGCAGCTAAGATAATAATATTCGGTCAGTTAAAAAGGGAAGTATGCAATTACAATACATACTTCCCTTTCTGCTATTATCACGGTCCGTTACTGATAGCCTCTTTGCCGATACTATACTCCAAAATATGCCTGGAAACCGCCATCCACGGGAATCATTGTGCCTGTGACAAATCCGGAAAGTGAGTCGTCTGCCAGGAATAGCATAGTTCCTACAAGGTCTTCGGGAACACCGAAGCGATCCATAGGAGTATGGGCGATTACCTTTTTTGAACGCTCTGTGAGAGAACCGTCCTCGTTAAGCAAAAGCGTTCGGTTTTGCTCGGTCTGAAACCAACCGGGAGCGATGGCATTTACTCGTATTCCGCTTTTGGCGAAATGGACAGCAAGCCATTCCGTAAAGTTTGCGATTGCCGCTTTAGCGGCGCAGTATGCGCTGACTTTCGTGAGCGGATGATATGAACCCATAGACGCTACGTTTATAACGGTAGTTCCTTTTCTGCCCAACATATCCGGCATAAATACCTGTGTCGGAAGAAGAGTGCCGACTATATTCAAGTCAAAAACATAGTTGAAATTCTCTTTTTCAAGGTCGAAGAAAGAAATAATATCGGGATTTTCAAGATCTCCGTCTTCAAAAAATTCTTTTGTTGTGTTGCCGCGCGGATGATTTCCGCCCGCGCCGTTTACAAGTATATCAACCTTGCCAAAGGCAGCGTTTACAGCCTTTTTTGCGTTTATAATACTGTCCTTGTTAACCACGTCGCACTGAACGGCAAGCCCTTTGCCGCCGAGTTCGTTTATTTTCGCGCTGACAGCTTCAAGTTTTGAGAGTGTGCGTCCGAGCACTGCCACATTCATGCCCTGATTTGCGTAAGCGTAAGCAAATTCGGAACACAATACTCCGCTTCCGCCTGTTATAACAACTGTTTTGCCGTTTAAATTGCTGAACTTATCCATTTATTTATCCACCTTAATTCTTTTTATTGTAATATTATTTATTCTTCCGCACCGGCAAGCTTGGCGGCTTGATCCGCGGTGACAAGCGCGTCCACAATCTCGTCGAGCGAGCCGTTTAGAATCTGTTCAAGCTTGTATAGCGTAAGATTTATTCTGTGGTCTGTAACGCGGCTTTGCGGGAAGTTATAAGTTCTTATTCTCTCGCTTCTGTCACCGCTTCCGACCTGTGATTTTCTTTCATCCGCAATTTCCTTGTGACGCTGTTCTTCCATGATTTCGTAAATTCTCGAACGCAGGATTTTCATAGCCTTATCCTTGTTCTTATGCTGAGACTTTTCGTCCTGACACGAAACGACAACGCCTGTCGGAATATGCGTAATACGCACGGCTGAATCGGTGGTATTTACGCACTGACCACCCGGTCCGCCCGCGCGAAACACGTCAATACGGAGGTCGTTCTGGTTAATTTCAACCTCGACTTCCTCAACTTCTGGAAGCACTGCCACAGTAACGGCGGAGGTGTGAATACGTCCGCTTGACTCCGTTTCGGGCACTCGCTGTACGCGGTGTACTCCGCTCTCGAATTTCAGACGGCTGTAAGCGCCCTGTCCCTCAATGGAAAAGCTGACTTCCTTGTACCCGCCTATATCGGTAGGGTTGGAACTTAAAATATCAATCTTCCAGTTCTTTGACTCGGCATACATTGAATACATTCGCATAAGATCCGCCGCAAACAGTGCCGCTTCGTCTCCGCCTGTACCGCCGCGGATTTCCATGATTACGTTCTTGTCGTCATTCGGGTCTTTCGGCAAAAGAAGGATTTTCAGTTCCTCGCCCGCTTTTTCTATTGTTTCCTCCGCCTCGGACATTTCCATTCGTATCATTTCCTCAAATTCCTTGTCCTGCGGTGCTTCAAGCATTTCCTTATCGTCCTCGAGCGTCTGCTTTGCGGCTTTTAATTCTCTGTATTTGTCAATGATAGGTGTAAGGTCGGAATGTTCCTTGCAGTACTTGCGCCACGAATCCTGGTCTCCGATTACTTCCGGGTCGCTTATTTTTGCGGATACAAACTCAAAACGCTCCTCCAGTGCTTCCAATTTATCAAACATGTTAAAATCTCCTTATTATTACTACATCTTCCTGATATTTTATAATATTTTACGGATAGTGTCAACAATATTCTCAAATATAATGAAATTTAGTCACAAAAAATTAACAAATTTATTATAGACAATTTGCTATATATTTGATATAATACATAATGAATTACTATAAACGAAAGGGTGATATGCTTGAAAATCAAGAAAAAAGCAGTATTATGTGCGATATTATCAGCTATAATGCTGTCATCAAGTATGCCCAAAATCAAATTAACAGTATTTGCCAACGGTGTCATAACGGAATCCGAGGCATTGGAAAAAGCGGTATCGCTGTACGAGCGGTTAACGGACAGCGAGGTGGAAGTACCTTCGGAAATGGCTGAACAGGGACTTGATGTAAACCTTTTAAAATCCGTAATGCTTGGATACGTAAACCTTGAGGACGCAGAAGACGTTATACAGGAGCAAAGCATACGCAAACAGGATTTTGCGACAGTTCTGTACAAAACGGTTATCAGCTGTAACGACAGCTATACCATATATGAAGACGAGGCTAACGCAATTCTTAACGAATGTTACGATAACGCGTACATAGACGAGGAAAACAGAATCGCCTACGCGTTCATGATGAAACAGGGAATAATAACGGCAAAATTCGGTTCAGAGCCTAATAAGGAACTGACAAAAGAAGAATGCGAGACACTTGTAAACACAATTTACGATTACTTCGCTGAAAACATCAATATTAATATAGGCGACAAAACAATAACCGCGGGCGCGAATATAAGCACAGTGCTTGAACAGTTCGGACAGCCCAACAGAATAGACCGGACCGAATATGGCTTTGAATGGTATGTTTACAATTCAAATTATGCCGAATTTTGTATGGTTGGTGTTGAGGCGGACAGAGTGTGCGCGGTATTCTCAAATAGCGCTTCATTTGAATTTAACGGCATAAAATCGGGTGACGATTATGCCGACACAGCTGACTACGCGGACAACAGATGTTTCAGATTCTACATGGACTCAAGCGGACATGTCGATTCGATCCTTTACAACCCGCGCTACCGCGGACTTGAGGACAGCACATCTATAAAGCGCTCAAAATCCATGATACTTCTTGACATGATAAACGCTAACAGAAGTAAACATATGAAACCCGTATACGTGGAAGACGAGCAGCTTAACGCGGGCACATGGATGTCTACGCTTGATATAGAGCGAAATATGGAGACAGACGACGGAGTTGTGCGTCAGTCGGGTTACGATATTTTCTCGGTATACCGACAGCTTCTTGAATCGGATAACGAGATAATAACACAGTCGGCGCAGTACTCAATGCCTGTCGGATTAAGCACGTCTACCGACGCTGACGGAACTGTTCATACGAGTATAATGGCAGATGCCGGCAGAAGAGCCGTGATGAAAGAAACCGAAACGGTTGAAATACCCGAAACAGACTTTTCTGTTACAGAGGTTGACGAGGTGACAACACCTGTGCTCGCATCGCCCGCCACAGAGACGGAATATGATGAGGGCGACGATATGGTTATAACCCTTGAAATGCAGGCGGCAACGCAGTACCACATCGAAATATTTGACGTGGAGAATGACGAGTATGCCGTGAATGAATACATAGTCACAGACGAAACGGAAATCACTTTCCCGTCATACCTGTTCAAAGCGGGCAGAGACTATACAGTTCGCGTAAGTTCTGTAACACCCGACGGCGAGGAACTGAGCGCGGACGAGGTGCTTGTAAGCTACGGCTCAGCGTATGAGAACGGTGTTAAAATACTCACGCCTTATAATGACGGAGTCACCGATGATGATTACATTGCTATAACGTGGGAATCGGATAGTTATCATGATTTCTACATAGACCTTTATAATGAGAATAACGACCTTATAGTAAGCAAAATAGTCGAGGACGAGTACGAGTCCGTAATACACGGTGTTGACCCCGGCAAATACTATTTGTACATAACAGCGCTGCGCCGCGGCACGAAAGTTGCGAAAGCGCAGGATTGCGTGACGTTTGAAGTACTGACGGCGGAAGCTGTTATAGACGAGATAATACTTGATAAGGACGATAAGTATTATTTTGTATATGAGGACGAGGATCTTGGACTTCTGTATTTTTACGATGAAGAAATGGTTGAAATAGAAGAGGACGGCGAAAAAGTCCGTAAAAAGAAGATAATCCGTAAACAGGTTAAAGCGACGAAAGGCTATAGACAGCTTGCGCGTTACCGCACAAAACCGCAGTATACCACCGGCGACCCTGACACGGCGGCGCGGAGCGTGTACTATGACGGAACAAAAGGCGGCGCGATAGTTGCGGCGGCTGAGCAGTATCTCGGTGTTCCATACGTTTGGGGCGGAACCACTCCTGATGGTTTTGACTGTTCGGGACTTGTTCAATACGTAATGAATTCGCTTAACATATCGGTAAACCGAGTGGCGGAGGATCAGTTCAGAAACGGAACGCCTGTCAATAGGGACGAATTACAGCCCGGAGATCTTGTCTTCTTTGAGCGTAACGGATACATACACCATGTCGGCATATACGCGGGGAATGATATGATGATTCACGCGCCGAGAACGGGTGACGTTGTCAAATACCAGTCTATTGACACTGATTATTACCGCGGTGAATACGCGGGCGCAAGACGTGTTTATTAAAAACAGGGGGGATAAATATGGCATCGAGAATAAAAGCGTATACAATGAAAAAGTATAGGCGCGCAAACGCGATTATCATAACGATATTTGCGCTGCTGTCATGCATGGCATTTATAATGGCAGTTTTCAATATGATTAAAGGGAATTTTCTGTTTGCTATCGCGTGCGTTATTGCGACGATTCTCGCCGTGACATACGTGCTGATAAGGGTTAACACTGTTTTCCCGACGTCTCTTTCATTAGATAGTGTCAATCTTTATATGCGGAATTGGAGCAATGATTTTCTTCCGTATGACTATGATAATAAAATCAAGATTCTCAGCGAGTTTATACCCGCCAAGATTAAAACCGCTCAAATTCCTGTTGATGAAATAAAGACTATTCTTATAGGTACAAAAAATTTCATCAAGCGAAATATTTCTTCGGAAATGGAATTTGTGAAAAATGTCCGCTCGCTTGAACAGTCTAAGGACTATTATAGGAAGAGAACCGTATCAAGCATGGATATTTTCTATCTCGAAACTTACGATATGGAATGTTATTATATGCCAATTGTGCATTTTAACAGCAAAGATGTCATAAAAATTGTGCAGACTATTCGCCGTCGTAACGCTGATACCGATGTTAAATCTGGAAGCAGAAACTATAGATCGCTTCGTGTGCCGAAAAGATAATGAAAAAGCTGTCTTCGGACAGCTTTGTTTTATTCTCCAAATTGTAGAATGTGTGCAAAATAGACAAAAAAACATGTAAATTTTATTACACATTAACAAAAAATACATCAAACCTAAAAAAGAATTGAAATTTGATTGCATATGGTTTATAATGTAGATATATGAATGTAACTTGTATGCGTGTCGGGTGAAAACAGGCACTCAAACAAAGAAAAAAACAAAAAATTATTTTAGAAAAGGGGTAAACAAAAATGAAGAAATTCACAAAACTATTTCTATCATGTGCAGCAGTAGCGGCAGTTACAGCTGCAGTTGCAACATCAGCTATGGCTGCTGATAAGACTCTTACAGCTTCTTATAGTGTTGCAGAAGGCGCTTCAGTAGGTACTGTAACAATTACATGTGCTTCAGAAGACGAGGCTAAGACATTGCTTATCTTAAAGCCGGGCGCTGATAAGACAGCTATTAAGGCTGATGACATTCTTCAGATTGACCAGGCAGGAACAATCGCAACAGCTACAGTTCCCGTTCTTGATGAAGAAGCAGACAAGGGTACATATACAGTACTTATGGGCGGCACAAGCGGCGACATCTATGAAGGTTCATTTAGAATCGGTAGCGGTGGCGTTCTTGTTGGTGATGTAAATGCCGATACAAAGATTAATCTTACAGACGCTACAGGCGTAGTTAAGCATTATACTAAGACTGTTGTTTTAACAGATGCAGATGCTTTAACAGCAGCAGATGCTAATGAAGATGAAAAAATCAATCTTTCAGACGCTACATGCATTGTTAAGTACTATACTAAGTCAACAACAGGTACAGGTATTGTAGGAGAATATAGATAAATCTATAAAAATTTACACAAGAGAAAAGGATATGATTTAAAATGAAAAATAAAAGAATTATTTCATTAATTTGTGCTTTGACTATGGTGTTCTCGATGTTTTCCGCTGTCAGCGTAAGTGCGGCAGGGGAGAAGGGAATGGCATTGTCCGGTTCGCTTTCAAAAGACGGTAAGACAATCACTATTGATGTTACAGCTTTAAATGCTGTAGGCGGTATGGCAAATGCTGCCGTATCTTTTGCAGTCCCTGCCGGAGTGACAGAAGATGATATCAGTTTTACAGCGGAGAAAGGTTTTGCTTTGCAGTTAGATGGTTTGGATGGCAATATATACACTCTTGCTTTAGTTGACTTTACAGGCAAAGGTGTAATACCCAAGGGAAAACTTGCAACTATTAAGATTAAACTTAACTCACCGCTTTCGAGTGATTTAACTATCACATTGTCAGAGAAGTCAGGATTTGAAGATTCTGAGGGAGCAATAAGCGTGGGAGACGGCACAATGGACGCTGCTTCTGTTACAATAAAGAAGTGGAGCGGCGCTTAATTTAGCTAAAAACCGGCGTATGTAACCGGTTAAATAAATTACATACACAAAAACAAAATCAATAAAAAAGGGAGAATTAGTAATGAAGAACAAAAAGATTATTTCTTTGATTTGCGCTCTTGCAATGGTATTCTCAATGTTCTCAGCTTTTACAGTAGTAAATGCTGCCGGAGATAAGGGAATTAAGTTGGAAGCATCAATTTCAAAGGATAACAAAACAATTACAATTGATGCAACAGCAGTAGGTACAACTGGTAACCTTAATAACTTTGGTGTAGTAATTAATGTACCTGATGGTGTTACATTAGATAATGTAAAGGCAACATCTTCAGCAGCCTTAATGGATATGAATATAGCAGATGGATTGCTATATGTTCCATTCTTATCATTAAGTGGTGCTGGTACAGCTTTCCCAGACGGAAAACTTTGTCAGATAGTTATTACACTTCCAAATGCATTAACAGATGATTATGTTATAGCATTACAGAGTGAAGCAGGAATAGAAGACCAAGAAGGTGCAGTTGATGTAGCGGGTGGTATGGCTACTTCTGAAGTAACAGTTACTCCGGAAGGTTTGAAACCTCCTACAGCAGATCGTCCATCAGCTACAACAGAGCCTGACACTCCTGATGTTCCGAAGCCGGTTGAACCGACAGGAAAGGGTATTGCTCTTAAATCATCACTTGATAAGACAGGCAAGATAGTTACAATCGATGCGACAGCAGTAGGTACAACTGGTAACCTTAATAACTTTGGTATAGTAATTAATGTACCTGACGGTGTTACATTAGATAATGTAAAAGCAACATCTTCAGCAGCTTTAATGGATATGAATATAGCAGATGGTTTGTTGTATGTTCCATTCTTATCATTAAGCGGTGCTGGTACAGCTTTCCCAGACGGAAAACTTTGTCAGATAGTTATTACACTTCCAAATGCATTGACAGCTCCTTATGCATTCACATTACAGAGCGAAGCAGGAATAGAAGACCAAGAAGGTGCGGTTGATGTAGCAGGTGGTATGACAGCTTCGAGCACAGTAGCTTCACCTAGTGAAGAAGAGCCAAAAGTTGTTAAGACAGCTGCTCTAAAGGATTATGTTGGTAATGGCGGCGCAGCTGCTGCTAAGGCTGCTCAGGATGCTCAGGATGCAGGTAAGACTGTTTACTTAACAGTAGACGTTAAGAAGGCAGACGGAACAGCTGCTGTTTACGGCAGTGACTTCGTTGCTGAATATCCGGCAGGAACTAAACTTACAGAAGCTGCTTATAAGAACTTGATTCACGGTTATACAGACGCTGATATGTCAGACGTTATCACTAACTTGAAGTATAACGTATATAACAGCGATGTTAAGACAATTTCTACAACTCTTAACGCTGATGGCGATAATAGACAGCTTGTAGATCCTGTAACAGATAAGACAATCGGCGCTTCAAAGCCGACACCGGCTCCGAAGAAGCCTTCAATCGGCGTTACATTGAAGCCGACAACAGCAGTTGTAGGTACAAAGGTAACTGTAACAGCTAAGGTAACTAATCCGAAGGAAGACGGTGTTCTTACAGTTGCAACTTCAGATGATAGCCTTGATTATGTAACAGGTTCAGGTATCAAGAGCACAGTAGCTGATGACAACAAGAGCGCAACAACAACATTCACAGGCGCAGTTGCTAAGACAAATGCTGTAGTTCTTACTTATACGTATACTTATACTGATGATAAGGGCGAAGAGCAGACTGTAACAGCTGAAAAGAAGATTACTATCAAAGAAAAATCTTCTCCTGGTACTACTTCAGACAAGAATGACAACAACGACAACACAGGTATAATCGCTCCGGGTAATGATAATAACCAGGGTATAACAAGTCCGTTCGCTAAGTTCACTGACCTTGATTCAGTCGCTTGGGCACAGACAGCTATCAACGTTCTTGCTTCAAGAGGTGTTGTAAGCGGTAGAGACGGTCAGCACTTTGATCCTAACGCTAACATCACAAGAGCTGAGTATTGTCAGATTCTAATCGGTGCAATCGAGAAGAATAATGATTCTGCTGACGTTGTATTTAATGACGTTGCAACAGACGCTTGGTATTATCATGCTGTAGCAGTTGCAAGCAAGCTTGGTATTGTTGAGGGTTACGGCGATGGTAACTTCGGTCCGAACAACCTAATCACAAGACAGGATATGGCTCTTATGACATATAAGGCTGCTATTGCAATGAACAAGAACCTTACAGCTTCAAGATCATTCACATTTGCTGACGCTGCTCAGATTTCTGACTACGCAGTAAATGCTGTTCAGACTCTTGCAAATGCAGGTATCATCAATGGTGTATCTGACACAGAATTTGCTCCTAAGGCAAATGCTACAAGAGCACAGGCTGCTGTAATTCTTTATACAACATTCGTTGCTAAATAATTGCAAAAATGATAAAAGAACAGTCCTTTGGGACTGTTCTTTTTTGCATTCCGTTTACATTTTTTCATTTTCGTATATTCTCATTGCAATTTAAGCGCGTTTTTGATATAATATATATAAAGACATATAAGGAAGTGAGCGCTGTGGTTAATATAGGAAATGATTGGGATGAAATTCTTGCTGAGGAGTTTCAAAAAGAATATTATTTAAAGCTGCGCGCTTTTTTGAAATCAGAATATTCGTCGCATAAAATTCACCCCGATATGTATGATATTTTTAATGCGCTAAAGTGGACTTCGTATGCTGATACGAAGGTTGTCATTCTTGGTCAGGACCCTTATCATGAAGAGAGACAGGCGCATGGGCTTGCTTTCTCTGTGCAAAAAGGTGTTAAAATACCGCCGTCCTTGCTTAATATGTATAAAGAACTGCAAAATGAACTTGGTTTGTATATCCCCAATAACGGCTATTTGGAAAAGTGGGCGCGCCAAGGTGTTATGCTTCTTAATTCATCGCTCACTGTTCGGAATGGACTCGCAAATTCTCATCGAAATAAAGGTTGGGAGATTTTTACAGATAAAGTAGTGCAGTGTTTGAATAACCGAGCCGACCCCGTAATATTTATGTTGTGGGGAAATAACGCGAAGGAAAAGATAAAGGTGATAACTAATCCGTATCATAAGATACTGACAGCGGCGCACCCAAGTCCGTTGTCGGCAAGTCGTGGATTTTTTGGGTGTGGACATTTCAAAACGGCGAACAGAATGCTTTTGGAAATGGGAAAAAAAGTGATAGACTGGCAGATAGAAAATATTTGATTAAAATTTTCGTAGCTGTTAACGGTTTTTCAAACTTTAAATCAGAAAGCGCGTGCCGCTGGTTTCAAAATGGCAATCCGTTTAGTAATTTAGCGCTTTGCCGCGGTCGTCATTTTTGAGTTTCAAAGAATAATGGAGTTGGTATGATAGTTTTTGGTATAACAGGAGGAAGCGGCAGCGGAAAAAGCACAGTATCCGCAATTCTAAAAAAATATGGCATTCATGTGATAGATACAGATGTAATTGCGCGACTTGTTGTGGAAAAAGGAACGAAATGTTTGTCAGAACTCGCGCAAGCGTTCGGAAAGGAAATTCTTAATAGCGATGGTACTCTTAACAGACAAAAACTCGCTTCAATCGCCTTTTCTGACGATGAAAAAAAAGAACTGCTGAACGGTATTACGCACAAGTATATAAAAATACGTGTAAAAGAAGAGATTGAAAATTCAAATTTTGATATTGCCGCCATTGACGGCGCGGTAATAATCGGGAGCATTATTGAGCCGTTATGTCAATTTATAATGTCTGTAATAGCTGATAAAAATATCCGAATCAACCGTATCAAAAATCGGGACGGTTTGACGGATGTGCAGGCGAAACAGCGTGTTGAGGCTCAGCCGTCTGACGAGTTCTATAAACGGCATTCAAAGTATATCATATATAATAACGCTTCCAATGCGGAATTGGAACTTGCTGTGCGTGATTTGTATGAAAAGATAAAAGGGGAATGGTTTTGAGTAAAATTTTTAAGGTATTTCTTGTAGTGCTTGCTGTAGTTGTCGCCATTTTGGGCATTATGGGAGGCTATGAAACCAGTCAGAGAGTTAAATACCCAGTAGCTTATTCGGATTTGATTATTAAATATTCGCATGAAAATAATCTTGACCCGTTTCTTGTCATGGCTGTGATTAAAGTTGAAAGTAATTTTGTGCCTGAGGCGCATTCGGGTTTTGCCGGAGGACTTATGCAGCTTACGGAAGAAACCGCGAAGTGGAATGCGAATGATTTGGGTATTGGTGATGATTATGATTACATGGAGCCGGAAATCAACATCAGATTTGGCTGTCATTATCTGCGTCATTTGCTTGATGTGTACGGGAATACTGATACGGCGCTTGCCGCTTATAACGGCGGCATGGGTAATGTGTACTCTTGGCTCAAAGACCCTCAGTGCAGTGACGATGGTGTGTCGCTCAAATATATTCCGTTCCGTGAAACAAGGAATTATGTAGAGAAAGTAAATAAAAACTGGGAGCATTATAAAAACAGTATGTAAATAATACTTATTATTTAATATTTTTCCATAAGGGAGGAGAATGAGTTATGTCATTAGTAATTACAATCGGAAGACAATTCGGAAGCGGCGGACGTGATGTCGGCGAAAGAATCGCGGAGTATTTCAACATTCCTTTTTATGATAAGGAACTTGTTGAAATGGCGGCGCAGAAGAGCAATATCAGTAAAGAGGCATTAAAAGAGGTTGACGAGCATGCAACAAACAGTTTTCTGTATTCGCTTGCAAGCGGTAACTACTCTATGAGAGGTATTAACGCACCTATTTATTACGAAATGCCGATAAATGATAAGTTGTTCATCGCGCAGGCGGAAGTCATTAAAGAGGTGGCAAAAAAAGGTTCATGCGTAATTGTTGGTCGATGCGCGGATTATGTTCTTGAAAATGAAGACGTGGACATATTGAATGTCTTTATTTTCGGCAGTGTTGACTACAGAGCGAAGCGCGTCATGGAAGCGCTTGAACTTCCGCAGTCTAAGGCTCGCGATAAGGTCATTAAGACTGATAAGCAGCGCCGCACATATTATGATTATTATACAAGCAGAGATTGGGGAGTTATGTCCAATTATGATTTGTGTGTGAATACGGAGACTGTCGGCATAAGCGGCGCGGCAAACCTTATTATTAATCATGTAAAAAATAAATTGAAATAAGGAGTTGACATATTTGCTTTTAAACGTTATTATTTCCGTTATATTCGGTATTGTTCAGGGAATAACCGAGTGGCTGCCAATCAGCAGCACGGGGCACATGATACTTGTTGATCAGTTTATAAAGCTGACTTCTGACACAGCGTTTCGTGACTTGTTTTTGGTGGTTATTCAATTCGGGTCGATTTTGGCGGTTGTAACCTTGTATTTCCATAAGCTTAATCCGTTTTCTCATCAAAAAGATGTTAAGCAGAAGCGTGAGACGTGGACTATGTGGTTTAAAGTGATTGTAGGCTGTGTGCCGGCTGCGATTATAGGACTGTTATTTGATGATTTTATTATGGATAAGTTCTATAATTGGTACGTGGTAGCGGCGATGCTGATAATTTACGGTGTATTGTTCATAATTCTTGAAAACAGAAATAAAAAACCTAAAATTAGTTCTATCAATGCTATGTCATATAGAATGGCGGCTATGATTGGTATATTTCAAGTGCTCGCCATGATACCGGGAACATCAAGAAGCGGCGCGACGATTCTTGGGGCTGTGCTTATAGGCGCGAGCAGAAATGTTGCGGCAGAATTTTCGTTTTTTCTTGCCGTGCCTGTGATGCTTGGCGCGAGTGTGCTTGAAATATTAAAATATTTTATGAGCAACGGAATGTTTAGCGGTCAGCAATTTTTGATTTTGATAATCGGAATGGCAGTGGCATACGCGGTTTCGATATTTGCAATTAAGTTCCTCATGGATTATATCAGAAAACATGATTTCAAAGCGTTTGGCTATTACAGGATTGTGCTCGGTATATTGGTAATATTGTATTTCACAATATCCGGGGCGCATATAATCGCATAATAAAACGGAGATGCTTTTATAAGCGTCTCCGTTATTTTTATACAAGTCTTATTGTTTTTATAATTTGGTCTTCTATCGGTTTATCTTGCGTGTCTGTAGGTGATTCCGCAATTTCATCAACAACCTCCATACCGTCTGTAACCATGCCGAAGGCGGCATATTGACCGTTAAGATGCGGAGCGTCATCGTGCATAATAAAGAATTGACTTGAGGCGCTGTTTGGGAACATTGTGCGCGCCATTGAAAGTACACCCCGCGTATGTTTAAGCGTGTTTGACACACCGTTCTTATCAAATTCTCCTTTAATTGAATCAGCTTCCTTATGCTGTCCGTCAGCGGTATATCCGCCGCCCTGAATCATAAATCCATTGATTACACGATGGAATATAAGTCCGTCAAAAAAATTATCTTCTATAAGCTTTGTGAAATTTTCTACTGTAATAGGCGCTATATCAGGGTAAAGTTCCGCTTTTATAATACCGCCGTTTTCCATTTCGATTTCTATGTTAATATTCATAATAACCACCATAGCCTTTCTGTTTGCAAATCTAATTAAAATACATTGTTTGGACTTGTCGGCAAAGCATCGTTATCGCTGCCTGAGATGAAAGGCAAGTCCTCTTCATCGGAACCTGATGGCTTCCCAGTGCTATCTGGTGAAGCTGATGAGGAAGGTTTCGCGGTT
>CAJUEZ010000038.1 GCA_910585485.1 uncultured Clostridia bacterium | reverse complement strand
AAATTTTTCTTTTTTTATTCCGTATACCTTATCTCCGACTATACTATGACCTATAGATGCCATGTGAACTCTTATCTGATGTGTTCTTCCCGTTTCAAGTATACACTCTGCAAGAGTATACTGTCCAAAACGTTCAAGGACATTAAAATGAGTAATCGCCTCGCGTCCCCCGTATACTACTGCCATCTTTTTTCTGTCCGCGCTGCTTCTGGCAAGAGGTTTATTGATTGTACCCTTATCCTCTTTTATGTTCCCGTTTACTAACGCGATATATTTTCTCATCGCCTTGCGTTCCTTAAGCTGAGCAGACAGCTTCACATGCGCGTCATTATTCTTTGCGACAACAAGAAGTCCTGATGTGTCTTTATCTATACGATGTACTATTCCCGGACGTATCACACCGTTTATCGCCGAAAGTTCGCTTCCGCAATGATATAAAAGTCCGTTTACAAGCGTTCCGCTCTCATTCCCCGGAGCAGGATGAACGCAAAGTCCCTGCGGTTTGTTTATTACAATAACATCGCCGTCTTCATAAACTATGTCGAGAGGTATATTCTCACTTTCCACTGAAAGTTCCTTGTCCTCCGGCAGTTCTATTATAATTTCCTCGTCTCCTGATATTTTATATTTTTTCAGGAGTTTTTTGCCATTTAATGTCACCAATCCATCCTCACACAGTTTTGCGGCGTAGCTTCTTGAAATATCACTGCTTTCCGATATGAATTTGTCCAGTCTGTCTCCCGCGTTTTCAGCGGAAGCTTTAATTTTCAGCGTTTGCATTTTTACCTTCTTTTTCAAAACATATGACATATACTACAAGCAGCGCCGCGCCAACTGTAATTGCCATATCGGCGATATTGAACACAGGAAAATTTATAAAGGCTGTCTGTATATAATCTACAACAAATCCTCTGAAAATCCTGTCTATCGCGTTTGCGAAAGCGCCCGCAAACATCATCGTCACCGCAGAGCACAAAAGCGGATGTGACGGCTTTTTCTTTATCCAGTAAATTATTACTCCCACGCAAAATATAATTGAAATAAAACTGAGCAGCGACAATTTACCTGAAAGCATCGAAAATGCCGCGCCTTCATTTTTGACATACGTTATATCAAAAATACCAAGAACAGAAAATGCCGTTTCACCTATGCTTATCCCCGATACAACAAAATATTTCACTATTTGGTCCGCCAATATAATGAGTATTGAAATAATCAGCCAAATCATATGTTTCTCCTTAATCTGATATATAATCAAAGGCATCAAAAATCTCTTCCTTTGTTATATCCGTTACTTGTGTTACGTCCCCTATTTTTATAGGCAGAACAAATTTTAGTTTGCCCTCAATTTTCTTTTTATCCTTCTGCATAAATTCAAATACTTCTTCTTTTTCAGGAAGTTTAACTCTCGTTTTAAAGTTGTACATGCTCAAAATATTTTCTATGCGCTTTAAGTCCTCGTTACCAATCATTGCGCGTTTATACGCAATATATGCCGCTCCTATCATACCTATGCCTACGCATTCACCGTGCGTCATTTTAAAACCATATGCTGATTCTACCGCATGACCTATAGTATGACCAAAATTCAATATAGCTCTAAGTCCCATTTCTTTTTCGTCTTTTTCTACCACATCCGCTTTAATGGAACAGTTTATTTTATCCATTTTTATAAGCGTTTCACTTTCAAGCGCCTTTACTTTTTCACTGTTTTTTTCAAGATAGTCAAAGAAATCAGCGTCACGAATTACACCATGCTTAATTACTTCTCCCATTCCCGAAACAAACTGTTCTTCGGAAAGAGTTTTTAGTGTCCCTACATTTATATATACGAGTTTGGGTTGATGAAATGCGCCAAGTATATTTTTGCTCTCCATAAAGTCGATGCCTGTTTTTCCGCCTACCGAACTGTCTGACTGCGAAAGCAGCGTTGTTGGTATCTGTACAAAATCAATGCCACGCATATAAATTGCCGCGGCAAAACCTGCCATATCGCCCACAACTCCGCCGCCAAGGGCGATAATCATGCTCTTTCGGTCCATTTTGTGCTCAATACAAGCCTTGCATATGCCCAGTATTGAATCCATATTCTTATTTTCTTCACCAGCTTTAAAGGCATACAAATCACTGCCATAGCCGTTTTGAGAAAGAAGATTATTCACTTCCTCTCCGTATAGTTTTTCCACATTGCTGTCAGTTACAATAAGCAGCTTTTTCGGCGCGTTTATACGTTCAAGAGCCTTAGGCAATCCCAAAAAACTATCTGTTAAAAGTATATCGTACGAATTTTCACCTAAATTTACAAACAAATTTTCCATATCAATCTCCATTTAGTGTCCCTTTATTATTTCTGTCACAGATTTAGTGACGGAACTGCATTCAGCGTCATATCGGCAAAGTTATTTTCCTTATAACCATAATATCCGGCGCACGCAATCATAACCGCGTTATCTGTACAAAGCACAGGACTGGGGTAAATGACCTCTATCCCCTCTTTTTTCGCCTCGCGCGTCATTTTTTCCCGAAGCGCGCTGTTTGAGGCGACTCCGCCTGCCAGCGCAATTATTTTACTGTTCTTGTTCTTTGCCGCTTCTATAGTATGCTCGCACAAAACATCAGTAACAGCGTCCTGAAAACTTGCCGCTATATCAGCCTTATTATATTCCTCTCCGTTTTGTTCAAGCTTATGAAGATAATTTATGACCGCCGTCTTTACGCCGCTGAACGAAAAATCAAGCGAATCTTTATCCATTCTCACACGCGGAAATTTAACTTTCTCAGAATTTCCTTCTTTAGCGAGAGCATCTATAAGCGGTCCTCCGGGGTAGCCGAGTCCCAGTACGCGCGCGATTTTATCAAAGGCTTCTCCTGCCGCGTCATCACGTGTTCTTCCCATTATTTCAAAATCCGTATAGCTTTCCACGCTCACAATATGACTGTGCCCGCCGGAAGCTACAAGACACACAAAAGGCGGCTTCAATGTCTTATGCTCCACAAAATTAGCCATTATATGTCCCTTAATATGATGCACCGGCACAAGAGGTTTGTCAAGCGCAAACGCGAGCGCTTTTGCCGCGCTCACTCCAACCAATAGCGCGCCGACAAGTCCCGGGCCATATGTAACAGCTATTGCGTCAATATCCTCAAATGTGACATTCGCAGTTTCAAGAGCCTCATCAATAACCGCGTCAATAGTTTCAATATGCCGTCTTGACGCTACCTCCGGCACAACTCCGCCGAATTTTTTATGCAGTTCAATTTGTGTGTTTATTATATTTGATAACACTTCGCGTCCGTCCTTCACAACCGCTGCCGCGGTTTCATCACACGAACTTTCTATTCCCAGTATAAGCACTTTATCACTCCTCATCATATGCGAAGGTCTTTGTCATAATCCACGCGTCCTCGCCGTTATCACTGTAATATCTTTTTCTTTCTCCTATTATATCAAAACCGAACTTTTTATACAACCCCTGAGCGCCAATATTGCTTTTTCGCACTTCGAGGGTAAGCAAATCAAGCCTTAGTCTGTCTGCTGTTTTTATCAGTTCGGATATAAGCATTGCGCCTATTCCCTGACGTCTGTATTGTGGTATTACCGCTACATTGGTTATTCCGCCCTCTCCCGCCACATTCCAAAAGCCTGCATACCCTACGCATTGTTTATCTTTTTGAGCGATAAAGTATATCGCAAGTTTATTTTTCATTTCATCTGAAAACGATTTTTCAGACCATGGCACAGAAAAGCATTGCTTCTCCACTTCCGCTACAACGGCAACATCCTTCTCTGTCATTCGCACAATCTCAATCATATCAACTATTCTTCTGCTCGTCCGAAATTTTTTCCGCGGCATCTACAAGCGCGTCATATATATCCTGAGCGCATTCCTCATATTCCTCTAAGTCTCCTCCGTACGGATCATTTATATCTCCCTGTGAGCCTGTGTACTCCAAAAGAGTATACACCTTTCCTTTTGTCATCGTCTCTAAAACTTGTTTATGAGCGTTTGTCATAGTCAGAATTATATCAGAATTATTTATTAAATCTTCCGTTATAGGCTGTGTTCTATGATTAGTGAGGTCTATTCCGTACTTTTCAACAGCTTTTACAGCATTCTCACTTGCCCCCATGCCTTCTTCGGCAAATATTCCCGCGGATTCTATGCGAATATCCAAGTCGTTTTCAACGGCAATCTTATTCATAATTGCCGCCGCCATCGCGCTTCGGCATGTGTTTCCCGTGCAAACAAACAGTATATTCATTCTTTTCTCTTCCTTTCTATACATGGATCACTCTCTGAGCTGCCGCTTTATACAAACGATTTTTCACTGCAAGAGCATATCCGTCTTTTTCGCAAAACTCGGCAAATACAATTTCCACACCGAGTTCATCAAATTCCCTCAAAGCGGAAAAAAGATTTTTAGCATATTCCTTATTCGTGCTTCCCGCGGAAAGTATTACGGCATTATCATAATCAGCACTGCACATCGTAAGAACTCCCGCCGTCTTTCCATGTACCCCATCAAGCAATTCCTTTATCTTTTCACGCACAGCGCTTTCTTCGCCTTCAACAACAGTAACCTCCGCTTCGGGAGCGTAATGCTTATACTTCATTCCCGGACACTTCGGTGCTTCATTGGCAGAAACTGACTGCAAAATATTTTTGTCAATCTCCACATCGATGCCATGTTCTTTTAAATCGTTATACGTTACTCCTCCGGGGCGAAGTATCACAGGTTTTTCACCCGAAAAATCCACTATTGTAGACTCCACTCCAACCTCGCAATTTCCACCGTCTATTATCGCGTCTATTCTTCCCATCATATCTTTTATTACATGCTTTGCCTTGGTTGGGCTTGGTTTCCCCGACAAATTTGCGCTTGGCGCTGCAATCGGTACTCCTGCCGCTTTTATAAGTCTTACGGCAGTCTCGTTCTTTGGGAAACGTATAGCGACAGTTTCAAGTCCGCCTGTTACCGTATCGGGAATGATTTGTTTTTTCTTTAAAATAATCGTTATCGGACCGGGCATAAATTTATCAATCACAGCTCTCGCCCCGTCAGGTATTTCCTCCGCTATATCGCATATCTGATTCTTATCGCATACATGCACAATAAGCGGATTATCGGAAGGTCTGCCCTTTGCCTCGTAAATCTTTTTCGCCGCGTCTGACGAGAAGGCTGATGCTCCCAAACCGTACACTGTCTCTGTGGGAAACGCGGCAAGGCCGCCTTTTCTTATGATTTTTCCGGCTTCCCCTATTTCTTGTTCACTTGTTTTAAATATTTTTGTATCCATTTCCATCTTCCTTAGTTCAATTTATACGCATAGCTGCGCGCACTCCGTATACATTGTCCACATTTGTATGCAGGATAAAACCATCGTTTTTCATATACCTCTGCATTTTTTCATTATAACCGTACGGGCACAAAATCCAGTACGAGCCATGCACGTCTATAGTTTCCATCATATCAAGCGTGGGAATATAAACCATATCATCCACATAGTATTTGTACGCCGAATCGCTCATATCACTGACCTCATTTCTTGTCGCGCTCCAAAAATGCGTATGATTACCGCTTGCAGCCAGTTCTCTGTCGTTGTAAGTAAGCATTACTTCATTTTGCTGAGTGGTAATCCTTGCCAAATCCTCCATTGAGAACTCTCTTATAAATTCTGAATTAAGCCACTCTCTAAGGTCGCTTGTTTCCCACATATTGTTTTCATCGTCAAATATTCTACTTGCGACGCACTGCTTGGTTACAATTTCTCGCGTACCGTCATCATATTTTTTTACAACCTCCCATTTTATAGGCTTGCCATTATATTGCCCAAATTCAATAATTTCCTTCGGAGGTTCTATTTGTAAAAATGCTGCCACTGCCACTATAGCCGCAATAGATATTACTTTGTTACGCTTTTGCATATTTACAATTCCGATTATTATTACCGCGAAAAGCACATCCATGCAGTTTGCGAACAGGAACATATGCTTCATAATATCCGCCTCGCCGTTACCTATAATAGGCAAGCACATATTTATCCACAGTCCCGCTATAAGCACATACATAGCCATTATTGTATATAACAGCCTGTCATCTCGCCCCTTACGGTTTTTAACCATATACACATTGGCGAAGACAACATATGCCGTTATGATAATCGCCATGATAAACACTATAATAGGATTATATAAAAACTTTGTCGCGATGCGCAAATCACTCCAAAGACTATATCGATTTGAATATTTCATCGGTACTGTTTTTGATGTTCCTGAATTCAGCGGTCTTAAACATGACGCGTTCTCAATGGAAAACGCAACTTTTTGAGCGAATCTCACAGGGTGTCTCATGTAGAAAACAGCAACATCCCATTTCCCTATTTTATCATAAAAATCATGCTGAAACTCAGGAGTTGTTATATCTATCGGATACTCGCCCTCGTCCATATACGCGTGCGTGTTTATAAGCGGCAAATATTTCTCATCAATTCCAAGCTGTTTCAAATCTTTTTCCGGAGTTTTTGTTTCCTTTAACGCTCCGAAAAACACAGACTGATATGTTGTGTCATCATGCATCCAATCCGGAATACTCATGTAAAGATTCGCTATACACACTGCCGCCATCAATACCGATATACCTACTCCTATACGGTATTTTTTGTCCCTCCTTAAAAATACAAAAGACATTGCCAAAAGCGAGACTATAATCGAATACGGCACATTCGCGAGTTTTGAACCCGCGAAAAAGTACAAAGCCACAAAAAAGCAAGCCACTCTCGGAATCGTCGGCTTTTTATATATCATTAGACCTATTGCTATAAGAAGCATCAGTGATACATATTGCAAAGGTTCTCCGTAAAGTGAATTGAAATACAGAATATATCCCGCGTCACAAAACATAAAAATGAATAATACAAACACCGTTATCCTCAGTTTTAACGGCTTGTCCGAAAAAAATGAAAATATACACCATGCCGCTAAAGACAGCATAAGCGTGTATATAAACGCCAGATATGCTATGTTATAGTTGGATTCTTCACGAACCGTTATAGTGTTCGCAATAAAATTCATTACTTTGGACGCTTTTATTATAATAAACTGCGGCGATGAATATATCTCTTGATTCTCGTTTGACTTGCACAGAAAGGCTATTTTTTCAAAAAAGGTGTCGCCTTCTATTTTCATTTTATAATCCTGTTTAAAAAGATAGTAATGGTCGGTATCATCTTCATACTCCATATTATTCGCCAATAGTACTCTTCTGAAATCTCCGTTATCAGACAGACCCGTGTTATCTCCGAGATACAGCACAGAAAAAGAAAGCACAAAAACAATAATTGCGCCTATGAGCGGAAATATTTTTTTGTTCTCCCTGAGTGAAATCATATATCTTCTCCCAAATACATAAAACAGGCGGAAATAACCTTTCCGCCCTGCAAAATTCTATTAAAATGAATGACTGCTTTTTCTGCTGTAACCGCCTGAACGTTTAGAGTCATTGTTACGTCTGAGCGTCTGCATTTTCTCATCGCTGTCCTGCTTGAATTTTGAAAGCTTATCCTCAAATGACAAACTATCAGACGAAGACGCTCTCCAGTCTATTTCTGCCGGACGCACAGGCCCTTTCGCCTCCGCAGATGATTTGCTTATCTTTTCTCTCTTTTCCTCTGTCTGTTTTATAGAAAGACTTATTTTCCCCGAATCATCTATTTTGATAACCTTTACTTTTACTGTGTCACCCTTTTTTACACATTCGTTTATATCTTTTACATATCTTGATGATATTTCTGATATATGCACCAATCCGGACTGCTTATCTCCTATGTCTACAAAAGCGCCGAACGGCATCACGCTTACTACCTTACCCTCTACTATACTGCCCACTGAAACCATAACTGTTCTATTTGTCCTCTCTCACTTGTTTACTGCTGTTCTCCCGATACGTCCACAAAAATCTTAGCGTTGTTTTTAACAAGTCCAAGCTTTTCGCTTGCTATTTTTTCTATGTACTCATCGGTGTTTACCTTACCTTTTAATTCAGAAACCTCTTTCTGACGTTCCTTTTCATATTCAATCTGCTCATTAATCTGAGCAATTTTTGTTTTTCCGGAGTTTATCTGCGGAATTTGCATAAGCCCCTTAAAAATCATTCCCCCGATTAAAAAAATCAGCAGCGCTATTTTTAATCCTCTTTTATGGTTTATTATAAAATTAACAGTTCTATCTTTATATCTATTCATTTCGCCTCTCCCGAACTTTCCGTATTTTATATAATATGGCGCGTTTAACAGGCACTACTAAAATTTTATACAAAAATCGCCACGGTGTCAAGAGTATTTTTAAAATAAGTCCCGCAAATTTCAAAATATTTTTAATTATAAGCAAAAAAAGTTTTAAAATCCACCTGCTAAGCAGCAAAAAATAGAAAACGCAGCCTAAAATAACGCCTACAACCTCGTAAAACCGAAAAATCCCGCCGTTAAAATTCCATACGCATGCCGTTAACGCAAAAGCGGCGACAATCCAAAACACTGTGTCGCTCACATTAACGGCAACCGTCCCTTGTTTCGCCGCCATTCGGGCAGCCCTAAACAAGTCAAACAGCGCAGACAAAGCCGCTCCGCATACAATCATTATCAGAAATACGGCTGTTTCTCTGCTCATCATTTAAATAGTCCTGCAAAGAATCCGTCTTTGCCTTTGTTAAGATATTGTATAGAACAAATTTCTCCGCTCACATCCAAAGTCCCTGTTTGAGTATTCAGCTGACTTATAGACAGCGATTTGCCTTTTATACTCAGTCCTCCCATACTTGTTTTCAAAATTACCTGAGTATCCGAAAATTCTGATACGTCCACAACTCCCGATATTGACATGTTTTTTCTGTTCATGAGCGACAGCGCATGTTCCATTGCCGTGCTTTTCTCCATATTTCCCGCCTCCGCATATATAATATTTCAAACTAATATATGCCAAATATTGTATTTATATTACTAAAGCGGCTTATAAAGAGATGACGCGTCATTTTTAAGCACATGTTCCAAAATCGCCGTAACCTGAACCTTTATTTTCCTCTCGCCCATTGTTATTTCAATTATATCATTTTCCTTTACGTCATAGGAGGCTTTTACAACTTTTCCGTTGACTGTTATTCTGCCCTGGTCACACGCTTCATTTGCCACAGAGCGTCTTTTTATCAAGCGCGCCACTTTTAAATATTTATCTATTCTCATTTTTTCTCTCCAATAAATAATAAACTCATTATGATACAAAACAAGGGTACTGCAGAAATGCAGCACCCTAACAAATGCTCTAAAAAATTACTTGTTTACAACGTCCTTAAGAGCCTTGCCTGCCTTGAATGCAGGAACCTTTGAAGCAGCTATCTGAATAGCTTCACCTGTACGTGGGTTCTTACCTGTTCTTGCTTCTCTGCTTCTTACTTCAAATGTGCCAAAACCAACAAGCTGTACCTTATCACCTGATGTCAACGCATCTGTGATTGCTGCTGTTACTGCTGCAACTGCCTTTTCAGCATCTTTCTTTGATAATTCCGCCTTCTGAGCAACTGCTGCTACAAGTTCTGTTTTGTTCATGATTTTTCCTCCTAATCATTCAAAAAAAATTTTTTGCTTGTCAGATCCTTCATAAAAAGACCTGTTCAAAGATAATTTTATTACATTTTTTTTAATCTGTCAATACTTTTGCGCCATTTTAAGCCAATTTTTCCTAAAAAAGGCGCTCTTATTACGATTTCTTTGCCTTTTCCCATAAGGAATCAAGCTGTTCAATATCCATTTCAGCCATATCCTCATTATTTTTTACAGCCTCTTTTTCCATTTTTTCAAATCGTTTTATGAATTTATCAGTCGCTTTTGTGAGCGATATTTCGGGAGTTAGGTTCAAATGGCGTCCCAAATTCACCACGCTGAAAAGCAAGTCTCCGTATTCTTCTTCTATATTTTCAGCATCGGCAGATGCCACAGCCTTTTTAACCTCTTTCATTTCCTCATTAATTTTGTCATAAACAGGCTCGGCGCTATCCCAGTCAAATCCTACGCTTCCCGCTTTTTTCTGCACCTTCTCGCACCTCATGAGCGCCGGAAGATAATTGGGGACATCTTCAAGCATCGCAGTATAGGAATCAAGATTTTTCTCTTTTTTCTTATTCTTTTCCCATTGTCCCAATGCCTCGTCCGCGCTGACCGCCTTATCCTTGCCGAATACATGGGTATGACGCGTAATAAGCTTTGTGCATATTTCATTTACGACATCGTCAAAGTTAAACGCGTTTCTTTCCTCGGCTATTCTCGCGTGAAACACCACCTGCAGAAGCACATCTCCAAGTTCATTTGCAAAAGCCCCGTCATCTCCGCTGTCAAGAGCGTCAATAGCCTCGTAACATTCCTCTATCATGCTCTTCTTTATGCTTTGATGCGTCTGAACTTTATCCCATGGGCAGCCGTTTTCTCCGCGCAATGTAACAAGTATGTCTCTCAGGTCCTCTATAGTGTATTTTTTCATTCGTACCCTTCCTTTCTGTAAATACTACACTACAGTATATCACTTTCCTTTCTCTTTTACAAGCCTAACCTTTAAGTATTCTTCTCACCTCTTTGATTGAGACGGTATTTGTCAAAAACAGTGCCGCCACATATACAGCGCATGAAATCACGCATATTACTCCCAAATACACTACTCCTCCCATCACGGAAGAAAGATACCCTCTCAAAAGTTTTATTGAAAGCAGCATAAGAGCCGCACAGCTTACCGGCTTTATAATTATTGCCGTAAAATCAGGTTTTAAACGCAGAACTTTCCGTATGGCTGCCAAATTAAGTATCATCACTATTATGTAAGCCGCGTTTGTGCTTATGGCTGAACCGTAAATGTTTATTTCGGGGGTTCCCACCAAGTACCAGCTAAGACTCAATTTCACCGCGCTTCCAACAAGCGCAGTAAAAAACGGAAGCATTATTTTGCCCGCCGATTGAAGTATTGCGGACGTTATCTGAACCACGCACATCATAACCACGCACGGAGCCACCGCCGAAAGCATATTTGCCGAGACGCTGTTGTGAAACAGGAATGACAGTATTTCTCCGCTCATCGTATACATTATAATTCCGCAAGGCAAAGATAAAATAACGGCAATCCGAATACCTATATCCGTGGCTATTTGCGCTTTTTTTATATTATTCACAGCTATTGCTCCCGCGATAACCGGAAGAATACTCACCCCTATTGTCGCGAGGATTCCTACAGGCAGATGGAAGACCGTAAGCGCGTATCCTGTATACGCTCCATAAAGAAAGCGCGCTTCATCGGCGGAAAATCCTCCGTCAAGCAACCTCGACCGTATCAGAGTTGTATCCGCGACATTTATCGCGTTTGATACCACGGAAGCGCATAAAAGCGGCAGCGCTATTGACATCAGTTCATACAGTATTTCTTTTGTTTGAATTTTTTTTGTCTTTACATAAACCTCTTTTTTTCCGAAGATATACATAAACATCAATATTGCTGTAGCCACAATTTCTCCCGCTGTGACTCCCATTATTGCTCCTCCGGCAGTTTTTGAAGTCCCCGCTTTTATAAATAGTACCGCGAGATAATACCCCGCCGCCAGTTTTACCACAGCTTCAGCAACCTGTGACAGCGCTGTCGGAATCATATTGGCAACTCCCTGATAATAACTCTTATATGCCGTTCCCAGTGCCACAAAAAATATTGCCGGAGAAATCATTTTTATTGCCAGCACAGCCTTTTCTTCCTTCATGGCAAGAGCAAAGAACCGTGCTCCGCCATACAGCGCCGCGCTCCCTGCCGCGCCTATCAGAATAAGCACAACAACTGATACGCTGACTATTTTACGCGTTCTGGCATATTCCTTTTTTGAGTTTGCCTCAGCAACCATTTTAGATATTGCGAACGGCAAACCTGATATAATAAAAGCCAAAAACATAATGTAAACCTCAAACGCTATATTGAATACAGCCATGCCTTCCTCTTCGAGTATATACGTAAGCGGTATTTTAAACACCGCGCCGAGTATCTTTGATATTGCGTTTGCTATCATAAGTATAAGCGCTCCTGTGAGAAAGCTTTGTCTTTGCATAATAACCTCCGATATATTTTAAACTTGTCTTTATATCTTATTTATGATATAATGGTTTTAGAATAATTTGGAGGTCGGAAAATGATTATAAAAAAGATTTCAAAGGCTAACGGTACTTTAAGCGTTCCGGGCGATAAGTCCATATCACACCGCGCCGTTATGCTTGGCTCTCTTGCCTCAGGCGTGACAGAAATCTCGGGATTTCTTAAAGGAGCGGATTGTCTTTCTACTATTGATTGTTTTAGGAATATGGGGATTGATATAGATATTAACGGCGAAAACGTTACTGTTTACGGCAAGGGACTAAGAGGATTGGAAGTTCCGAAAAAAACTCTTTATACCGGCAACAGCGGAACTACAACTCGCCTTTTATGCGGTATCCTCTCAGGTCAGAAATTTAACTCCACTATCACCGGCGACGCGTCAATTCAAAAACGTCCTATGGGAAGAGTCACAAAACCGCTGTCACTTATGGGCGCAAAAATCGAAAACGAATACTGCCCTCTTCACATAATCGGAACAAATCTACATGGAATCGATTACACAATGCCCGTAGCTTCAGCGCAAGTTAAGACTGCTATTATACTTGCGGGACTGTATGCCGAAGGCAAAACAGTTGTTCATGAAATCGAAAAATCGCGTGACCATACAGAATTAATGCTCAGCGCTATGGGTGCGGATATAAATGTAAACGGACTTGACATATCTGTCAGCGGCGCGTCGGATCTTACATCGGTCAGAGTCAATGTGCCGGGAGATATATCATCAGCCGCATTTTTCATGGTACTCGGAGCGATTATGCCAAATTCTGAAATAACTATAACGAATGTTGGCATAAATCCGACAAGAACAGGAATTATAGACGTTTTAAAAGAAATGGGCGCGGATATTAAACTTGAAAACCAGCGCGAAAGCGCGGGAGAAAGCGTTGCTGATATTACTGTGCGCTCCTCCGCTTTAAAAGGCACTGTAATTGGAGGAGAAATTATTCCTCGCCTTATAGACGAACTTCCGATAATTGCTGTCGCGGCTGTATTCGCTGATGGCGAGACAGTTATAAAAGATGCTCAGGAATTAAAAGTTAAAGAAACTAACAGAATAAAAGCTGTTGTTGATGAATTTACAAAATGCAAAATCGACATAAATGAAACGAATGACGGAATGATTATACTCGGTGGAAATCCCGTTTACGGTGCTGATTTTAAAACATACGGAGACCACAGAATGGCAATGAGCCTCACTGTGCTCGCTCAGATGTGCGAAGGCTCATCTTCCATAGATGACAGCGATTGCGCATGTGTGTCATATCCGACATTCTTTGATGATTTTTACAAATTAGGCAAATAAAAAAACAAGCTGAGACGGACACGCATTATTCCCCTGACATTTTATTGTTGTCCGTCTATCAGCAAATTCTTTGAGTTAAATTTTATTTCATGTTTACCTCATCATATGTTATTATATCTGTTTCGTCCTTAATGACGTCAAGATATTCCCTGCACGCTTTTTTTGCGCGTTCTAAGTCAAGCGTCTTATAATTACCGCATTCAATCTCACTTGCTCCGAACACTTCTCCATTATGCTCAATAGTCTTTTTAAGAACATCCTTCACTATGTCAAGAACCTTTTCTTTTGTAATAACATCTCTCACTAAAAAATAAAATCCCGTCTGACAACCCATAGGTCCAAAATACAGAACCTCGTTTTTTATAGACGAATTGCGCGCAAAAGTCGCTATCATATGCTCTATTGTGTGCATGGTCACATTGTCCAGCACAATACCGCTGTTCGGTTTGCAAAAACGCAAATCATATGTAATTATATCAGTGTCAATTCTCGACACATAAATACCCTTTTCAAGTTTTCGATGGTCTACCTGAAAACTCTTGATTTTCTTCACCCTAATACACTTCCTTTATATTTCCTAAAAGTTTTGCAATTATTTTTATTGAATTTTCTGCCGCCATTTTGGCAAACGTCGGATAATCCATTACAGAGTCATCATTTGCGCCATCCGATATAGCGCGTAACACGCCAAACGGTACTTTATTCATTACGCACACATGTCCTATACTTGCTCCCTCCATTTCAGCGGCTATCGCGCCAAAATCATCTATTATTTTATCTCTCTGTTCACTTGTGCATATAAATTGGTCGCCGGAGGCGATTATTCCCCTTCGTGAATTTATATTTCCCAATGCGGCAACTGATTTTTCCATCAAATCAGAAATTCTTTTATCGCATGGCATTTCAACCATATTTATACCGGATATAAGTCCTTTGGGATCACCTACTGCCGTAGTATCCATATCGTGCTCTACAACCGCGTCCGCAACTGCTATATCTCCTATTTTAAGTTCCGGCGCAAGTCCGCCCGCAACTCCTATATTTATGACCAAATCGGGCGAATACTTTAATATCATAGTCTGCGCGCATACGGCCGCGTTTACCTTGCCAACGCCCGCCACCGCAATAACGGTGTCTACGCCGTTAATTTTGCCGTGATAAAAGTTAATACTGCTGATTGTTTTCATTTCTATATCTGTCATAAGCGCTTTTAGTCCTTCAATCTCAAGTTCCATTGCTCCTATTATTCCAACAAACATGTTATCTCCTCCTTTGTTTTATTATATAACGAATATTCTTTTATGTCAACTTATGATATACCCTTTGACATTCGACAAAAAAAGTTGTATAATAATATGCTGTTAGGAGAGATAATATGAATTTTGTTGCTATAGACTTTGAGACAGCCACTTCAAATTACACAAGCGTATGCAGTCTTGGGTTATGCGTAGTGGAGAATAATATAATAACTGAAAGAAAAGAAATACTAATAAAACCTGAGCCTTTTGAATTTAATGATTATAATATAAAAATACACGGTATAACTCCCGATATGGTTGCAGATAAACCCACTTTTGATAAATATTGGGATTGGTTAAAACCCTATTTGGAAAATAAAACGGCAATCGCACATAATGCCAGTTTTGATGTCGGTGTGCTCTGCGCGACGCTTGAGCATTTTAACATACCTTTTCCAACATTCGACTATCTTTGCACCGTAAAATTATCACAAAAAGCATATCCTGAACTCCCGAGTCACAAACTAAATAACCTTTGCAGCGCGCTCGGAGTAAATTTTCACCATCATCAGGCATATGACGACGCTTATGCCTGTGCCAAGGTTTTGTTAAGAATATTAGAGGACTACAGTCTTTTGAATCTTGAAGAGATTGAGGAATGCTTCGAAATGGAAATCGGTCATCTTACACCGGACACGCATTTTAAATGTAAAAAGAATAAGAAAAAAGCAAAAAGCAACGCAAAAAGAGCCGTTAACGCATAACGGCTCTTTTCATTATAATTCTTTAAACTTAAAATCACCATGTTCATAAATAATATAACTATGCCCGCTTCCCTCTTTCGGAATAGACACAGACCCCGGATTGAGATATATAAAATCATCCTTTTTCTCATATGCCGGAACATGCGTATGCCCGTTTACAAGATAATCTCCTCTTTTGAGTTTCGGCTGATTTTGGAGATTAAAAACATGTCCGTGTGTCAAATACAATGTTTTTTCATCCGCCAAAACAACAGCATAATCAGCCAACATCGGGAAATCAAGCACCATTTGATCAACCTCGCTATCACAGTTACCGCGCACGCACAGTATATCTTCTTTTAGGCTGTTCAGTATTTCTATTACAGTTTTTGGCTCATAATTTTTCGGCAAGTCATTTCTCGGTCCGTGATACAGTAAATCACCAAGCAGAATTAGTCTGTCGGCTTTCTCTTTTAAATACGCTTCGCGCATTTTTTCAGCGTAGTACGCTGAACCGTGTATAGCAGACGCAATCATCAGCTTCATATTGATTTCTCCTTAATCGTGTAATTTTATGGGATTAAAACCAAGATAATCTCCCGAAACAAGCTTATATTCTATTTCATCTACGATTCCCTCAACCGCGTTTTTATGCGACGCGCTATGCAGATGTCCGTAAATACATTTTGTAACCGGATATTTTTTCATCATATCTATGAACTCATTTCTCTCCTGAGAGATTGAAATTGGCGGATAATGTGTAAAAACGTATATTTCCTTATAATTTGAGGCACTATTTAGAGACAATTCAAGGCGAAGCACCTCTCTGTCGAATATCTTTCTATCTTCCTCAACAAAATTATCCCATGACGGATTAATCCAACCCCGCGTGCCGCATATTGCTATATCCTCATACATAAAAGAATTATTTTGCAGAAAATCTATGCTGTCAAAACCATTATTTCGCATGAACTCCCACAATTTATTCATTGTAGTCCACCAGTAGTCATGATTTCCCTTTAAAAGTATTTTCCTGCCATTAAGCTTATTCAAATATTCAAAATCTCTAACACTCTGTTCAAGATACGTTGCCCACGAAAAATCTCCCGGCAGAACAACTATATCACTGTCCGCAATTTTACTTTGCCAGTTATCAGCCAAACGTTCCACATAATTTTCCCATGCTTTCCCGAATATGTCCATAGGCTTGTCAATTCCCAACGGAAGATGCAAATCCGCTATTGTGTATAATGCCATTTATTCTCTCCTTTTAAATTATACTGGTATTATACATTAATTGAGTTGATAAATCAAGACATAAAAACAGCATCACACCGCGCTTAGGGTGTAATGCTGTTTGTTATAATACTAATTATTTGCTGTTGACGCTGATTTTACAGTGTGCACACCGTTAATTTTTCCGGCTATTTCCACTATATATTCACCATCATAGTTTCCGTCAATTTTTATTTCTGACGGAATATCCTCTACTTTTGTCTGATTAAAATATGCTATATCACCCTGTTCCACCTTAGTCGGGTCAGAAGTTTTCAAAACAAGTATAATGACATCTGAGTTTTCCGTAAACGACGGTATCTGAGTCAATGAAATTCCGGACGCGCTCTTTGTCGCTGTTAAAGTCTCATCAGGCGCTACAGCCTTACTTACCGGAAGTTTTGTAAGAGCGAAAGCGCGAAGGCTGTCAGTTTCCTTATTGAAATTCTGAGGCATTGCCATATTCATTGAAACTCTGTTTGAGCCAAGCAAAAGCTGATCGCCATAGGCTTTTCTTATAGCGATAGTTTTCATAGCACCGTCAGCGCCATAGACTGCTGAAACAAATGAAACATCATCATTATAATCAAAATTCTTAGTTACATCTATTCTCTTAAGAATTGAATATGCCTCGCCATCATTCTCATCCTCATCATTAAATCCCGCGCCTGTTATTTCAAAGATATACGATGATTTTATTGTAAGTTTTTTACTGTCGTGCATACCTCCGCTCACAGACGATACTCTTACATATACATCCTGAGCGTCCGCCATCGGATCAACCGTAAGCTTACCTAACGGGTCGATTGAAATAAGATTGCTGTCCAACGGATATTTATCGTCTGCGTCATACACCTCATATTTAATCAAGCTGTTGCTAAGCTTAGGGAATGCGATACCCTTTCTTGAAGCGGTCGTTGCCGCCTGCGCGCTTCCGCCCGCAAGAACTGTTGCGGCATCCACACTTATTGACAGCTTATCCGGAGCAACCTTGAAATTCATAACATTATCAACATTTGTACCCGCGCTGATATTAATATGATTTGCCGCGTCACTGCTTAGATTTCTAAGATTAACGGTCAGATTATATGGAGTATCCGCTTCACCGTTTACAGGATGCACGCGTTTTCCGTTTTCATCATATTTATATACCGAACATATAGCATAGGAATCATCGCCCTTACCTGTAGCGCACATTACCTGCACGTTATACCATGCGTTTTTGTCAATATCCAACGAGCCGACAACTTTATTACTTGCTCCTAAAGCATTTAGT
>CAJUEZ010000037.1 GCA_910585485.1 uncultured Clostridia bacterium | reverse complement strand
CATGCTTTAACCTTATCAACTATTACACTGCCTTCAAGTCCCGCGTTCTTTGCAATCTGCCATGCAGGCTCTTCAAGTGCCTTCAGGACAATCGCAACGCCTGTCTTTTCATCGCCTTCCGTAGTTTCAATAAGCTTTGCAACAGTATCTATAACGTCAATATAACTTGTTCCGCCGCCTGCTACAATGCCTTCCTCTACAGCCGCTTTTGTAGCCGCAAGAGCGTCTTCGATTCTAAGTTTCATTTCCTTCATTTCTGTTTCAGTAGCCGCGCCAACCTTAATGACCGCAACACCGCCTGCAAGCTTTGCGAGTCTTTCCTGAAGTTTTTCCTTATCAAATTCTGACGTTGAAGCTTCCAGTTCACGTCTTATCTGAGATACTCTGTCCGCAATAGCCTCTTTATCGCCCGCGCCGTCAACCATTATTGTAAGTTCCTTCTGAATCTTAACCTGTCTCGCAGTTCCAAGCTGACTAAGCTGAGCATCCTTAAGTTCAAATCCAAGTTCCTCGCTGATTACCTGACCGCCTGTAAGAATTGCTATATCCTGAAGCATTTCTTTACGTCTGTCGCCAAATCCCGGAGCCTTAACAGGAACACATACAAACGTGCCTCTCAGCTTATTTACGATAAGCGTTGAAAGAGCCTCGCCTTCAACATCCTCAGCGATTATAACCATTTTCCTGCCCGCCTGCATTACCTGTTCAAGAAGCGGAAGAATTTCCTGAATATTTGAAATCTTTTTATCTGTAATCAGAATATACGGGTCATCAAGAACGGCTTCCATCTTTTCTGTGTCAGTCACCATATAAGGTGTGATATAACCTCTGTCAAACTGCATACCTTCAACTATTTCAGAATATGTTTCTGCCGTCTTTGACTCTTCTACTGTAATTACACCATCAGCTGTAACCTTTTCCATAGCCTCCGCAATTAGTTCTCCGATTTCATCATTAGCGGCTGATACAGCGGCAACTCTTGCAATGTCCTCTTTACCCTGTACTTTCTTTGCTGTTGCAAGAAGCTTTTCAACAGCCGCATCTACAGCTTTCTGAATACCTTTTCTAACTATCATCGGATTCGCGCCTGCGGCAACATTTTTAAGTCCCTCTCGAACAAGTGCCTGCGCAAGAAGTGTGGCGGTTGTTGTACCATCTCCCGCAACATCGTTTGTCTTTGTTGCAACCTCTTTTACAAGCTGCGCTCCCATGTTTTCAAACGGGTCTTCAAGTTCTATTTCCTTTGCTATTGTAACACCGTCATTTGTGATAAGCGGCGCGCCGAATTTCTTATCAAGAACCACATTTCTGCCTTTTGGACCAAGTGTAATCTTTACCGTATCCGCAAGCTGATTGATACCGCTCTCAAGAGCGTGTCTCGCGTCCTGTCCGTACTTAATTTGCTTTGCCATTATTATTCCTCCCTATTTTAATTATTCTACTATCGCTAAAATATCCGACTGTCTCAGAATTGTATACTCCTCGCCGTCAACCTTAACTTCTGTGCCTGCGTACTTTGACATAAGCACTTTATCGCCGACGGAAACCTCCATTTTAACTTCTTTACCGTCAAACAATCCTCCCGGACCTACCGCGACTATCTCAGCCACCTGAGGCTTTTCCTGAGCTTTTGAAGTAAGAATTATACCACTCTTAGTGGTTTCATCCGCTTCAAGCATTTTCAAAACTACTCTGTCTGCCAATGGTTTGATATTCATTTATATTACCTCCTGTTATTTGAATCTTTTTTATTGTTAGCACTCAACCAATTCGAGTGCTAACAATGCTATTATCTGCTTTTTTATACCATTCTGCAAAGTCGATTTTTTTAACATATTACCATATTTTCTCTTTTTTTCATTGTATTTCTTTTCAATCCTCTTGTTATCTCACTTTTGATGTTTTAACAAATTGTTCATAAAGTTAAAATTTCATCTTAACTCACAAAATTTTCAAACATCTGTTGTGCTTGCTCCAACCTTTTGAATCTGACCCCTCTTTTAAGTTCCTCTACATCCTCTCTCGGAAATACGCTCTCGCTTATTTCCTCGCTTGATATAACTGTTTTTTCTTCATCTATACATTTGTTTATTTTAAGAACTCCCTCCTCGATAATCAGTTCATACTCAGGGCTTTCTATTTTATCAGCTGTCGTTTCCACAGCTTCAGGAGTCGGCATAATCTCGGAGGTCGCCGTATCTTTTACTCCGCTTCTTCCTATGGCATAGCCTCCTCCGAAAAATAATGCCACAAGTAATAGATATGATGAAACTATCAGTGTATTCTTTAAAATTTTCATAATATTTCCTCCAAATAAATTTTTTTTAATTATTTCCAATTTGTTGCTATTTTATTCGCCAATGCCATAAAAAAATAATAGTTGCAAATTTGAGTATTTTAGGATATAATTAACTGTATAAGTATATCTACGGATAGGAGGATATATTATGGCGGATTATAACGACAAACAAAGAAGAAACCCAAAATACACACCAAATAACGACTTTAACTGGGAAGAGTACGACGCTATGACCTCAGGTTATTCAAGCGCGCCTCGCCGCCGCAGACAATCAACATCACAAGGCGGTTCCAGACAAACCCGTCCCAATCAGCAGCGCGCCTCTCAGCAAAATCCCGCGCGCGAATGGGCAGCCGCTTCATTTGACGAGGTTCCTCAGCGCAGACGCGCTCAATCACCTCAGCCAAGCAAACGCAAGAGAAGAAAAAAACCAAAAAAGCAGCTTACAGAGAAGCAAAGACGTTTCAGACGCCGCCTGCGCCTCACTATATTTGTCACGCTTTTTATCGGTATAGTAGTAATATCAGGTATGACAATAGGAATGTATGCCGCTGTATCACGGGAAATAAAGGATATGAATATCCAATCTCTCGCGCTCAATTACTCTTCTTTCATTTATTATGAGGACGAAAGAGGAAATCCGCAGGAACTCGAAAAAATACAATCTGATTCCAGCCGTATATGGATTGATTCCTCACAGATTCCTCAGGTTATGAAAGACGCTATAGTGTCCATCGAGGACGAACGTTTTTATAAGCATAAGGGTGTCGATGTAAAGCGTACACTCGGCGCGACAGGAAAATGGATTCTTGCCAAAGTCGGCATAGGCAGCGCCAGTTACGGCGGAAGTACCATTACACAGCAGGTTATTAAAAATATCACAAACGAGAAACAGGCTAAAGCTTCGCGTAAAATCAAAGAAATGATGCGCGCAATCGCTCTTGAACAACAGCTTTCAAAGGATGAAATACTGACTATGTACCTTAATATAGCCTATTTCGCAAACAACTGTAACGGTGTCGAAGCTGCAGCAAACACATATTTCAACAAGCCTTCAAAAGACCTGACACTTGCCGAGGCTGCTTCCATAGCGGGAATTACGCAGTCACCGTCGGAATTTGACCCGTTTACTCACCCGGAGAAAAATATAGAAAAGCGCAATATTGTTTTAGGTAAAATGCGTGATTTGGGATATATTTCAGAAGCCGACTATGTGCAAGCGGCTAACAGCGACCTCGTTGTAAGCAACGCGCACAAGGAAAGTCAAGGACGAATAACCTCATATTTTGTCGATCAGGTTATAAACGATGTTATAAATGACCTCGTTGAACAAAAGGGATATTCAACCGATTTTGCTACTCAGCAGGTTTATAACGGCGGACTTAAGATATACTCAACTATAGACCCCGATATTCAGGGAATTATGGAAGATGTCTTCACTGACACTTCAAACTTCCCGCGCACAGGCAAAGGTGCTCAGTCGGCTATGGTTGTTACAGACCCGTATACGGGTAAAGTTTGCGGCATTATAGGCGGTTTGGGAGAAAAGAAAGATATTCGCGGCTGGAACAGAGCGACTCATGCAAAACGTCAGCCGGGTTCATCCATAAAGCCTCTGTCGGTCTACGGTCCGGCTATAGACACAGGCAAAATAACAGAGGTTTCTGTTGTTAAAGACGAAAAAATCACAATCGGAAATGATAAGTGGAGTCCTAAAAATGCCTATGACGGCTTTCTGGGAGACATGACAATAAAAGAAGCTGTCGCAAGATCGTCAAACACTGTCGCGGCTCAGGTATTGGACAAGGTTGGTTTGTCAACCTCATTCGCTTATCTGCAAAACAAATTCCATATATCAACGCTTGTTGACGGAGACAAAAACTACAGTTCAATCGCTCTTGGCGGTCTTACTCACGGTGTCACCGTTGAAGAAATGGCTGCCGCTTACGGAACATTTGTCAACAGCGGAAAATATATAAAGCCTCACACATATACTCAGGTTGTCGATTCCACAGGAAGAGTGATTCTCGAAAACCGATCAGACTCAACACAAGCTATCAGCGCGGCTTCCGCATATATCACCGCTGATTTGCTGTCCGGTGTTGTCTATAGCGATGTCGGCACAGGTCGTGGCGCTCAGCTTGACTGCGGTATCTCCGCTTTCGGAAAAACAGGCACAACCGATGACGACTGCGACAAATGGTTTGTTGGATTTACTCCTTATTATGTAGGAGCATGTTGGTACGGATTTGATACACCTGCTTCTATTTCATCAGCGGGTGTTTCAGGCAATCCGACTATTACGGCATGGAAACTTGTAATGGAAAAAATCCACGAATCACTCAACAAAAAAGAACTGGCTAAGCCAAGCAATGTTGTCGAAGCACAGGTATGTGAACGTTCAGGCATGCTCGCAACTCAGACATGTCCTGCAACCAAAGGATACTTTGTCGAGGGAACTCAGCCTAAATCATACTGTGACGCATCTCATGCAAGTAATAATACAAAGGCTTCTCCGACACCGTCGCCTACAAGCACTCCGTCTGTGTCACCTACTCCGCAAGCTTCAATCCCAACTCCTACAAAGAGCGGAAATAGTGGAAACAGTGGAAACAGCGGAAACAGCGGAAACAATGGAAACAGCGGAAATAACGAAACAAAACCGTCCGAACCTTCAAATCCGGAAGACGATGATTTACCTATTGTAAGTTCTCCTGATGATGGCGATGATAACACACCAGGAGAAGAATCCGAGATACCTATCGTGTCAAGTCCCGAATAATTAATAAGTATTTATAAATAAGATTTAGCAAAAAAACTGCTTTTCAATCAATGAAAAGCAGTTTTTTATAATACCTTTTTTATTCAATTCAAGCGTTTAATTCCTTATCTATTGCTTCTGCCGCGGCTTTTCCCGCACCCATTGCAAGAATAACTGTTGCCGCGCCTGTGACAACGTCACCGCCTGCATAAACATGGTCTTTTGAAGTCTTGCCTGTTTCCTCATCCGCTACGATACATCCGCGTTTGTTGGTGTCAAGACCTTTTGTAGTCTTTCTGATAAGCGGATTTGGTGTCTGACCTATAGCGACAACAACAGTGTCAATATCAAGCATTTCCTCACTGCCCTCAATAGGTACAGGTCTGCGTCTTCCGCTCGCGTCAGGCTCGCCGAGTTCCATCTTGATAACCTCCATACCTGTTACCCAACCGTCCTCGTTTCCGATAAACTTCGTTGGGTTCTGCAAAAGCTTAAAGACAATGCCCTCTTCCTCTGCGTGCATAACTTCCTCCGCTCTTGCGGGAAGTTCTTCCTTGCCTCGTCTGTAGACTATGTAAACATTCTCAGCACCCAGACGCTTGGCCGATCTTGCCGCGTCCATTGCAACATTACCGCCTCCGAGAACTGCCACGTTCTTTCCTACGTATACAGGAGTATCATACTCAGGGAACTTATAACCCTTCATCAGGTTAATTCTTGTAAGGAACTCATTTGCGCTGTATACGCCGTTAAGGCTTTCGCCCTCAAGTCCCATAAACGACGGAAGTCCCGCGCCCGAGCCTATGTAAACTGCGTCATATCCCATTTCGTCAAACAATTCGTCAACCATAATGGTCTTTCCGATAATTACGTTTGTCTGAATGTCAACACCCATAGCCTTCAGGTTGGATATTTCCTTCTGAACAATGTCCTTAGGGAGTCTAAATTCAGGTATACCATACATAAGCACACCGCCCGCGGTGTGAAATGCCTCGTATACAGTAACGGCATATCCTCTCTTTGCGAGGTCGCCCGCAACGGTAAGTCCTGACGGACCTGAGCCTACTACAGCTACTTTTTTGCCGTTCTGTACAGGTTTCTCAATCTTCTCTTCCACGTTCTTCATATGCCAATCGGCAACAAAACGCTCAAGTCTGCCGATACCGACACTTTCGCCCTTAATGCCTCTTACGCACTTTGACTCGCACTGGCTCTCCTGCGGACATACTCTTCCGCATACTGCAGGAAGCGCGTTTGTCTCTTTAATCTTCTGATATGCCTCCTCAAATTTACCCTCCGCGACAAACGCGATAAATTCAGGAATCTTTACACTTACGGGACAACCCTGCATACAAGGCTTATTTTTACAGTTAAGACATCTCTGCGCCTCGTCCACAGCCATTTCCTCTGTGTAACCCGTTGTTACTTCAAGAAAGTTTTTATTTCTTACGTTAGGACATTGCTCCGGCATCGGATTTTTGTCCAATCTCATATTAGGCATATTAAAATCCTCCTTATTCTGCTTTGTTAGTTCTGCCGATACGGCAATGACCTTCTTGACACGATTTTTCCTCGTAGTCCTTAAACATTCTTCCGCGCTTCATAGCGCTGTCCCAATCTACCTTATGTCCGTCAAAATCAGGTCCGTCAACACACGCGAACTTTGTCTCGCCGTCAACAATAATTCTGCATCCTCCGCACATACCTGTACCGTCAATCATAACGGGGTTCATCGAAACAGTTGTCGGTATATTATACTGCTCTGTCAGCTTGCAGACAAATTTCATCATAACAAGCGGACCAATCGCTATTACCTCGTCAAACTTTTCTCCCGCTTCAATTTCCTTTTTAAGCATATCTGTAACAAAACCCTGGTTTCCGTTTGAACCGTCGTCTGTAGCGACAATAAGCTTATCGGAAACCTCTTTAAGCTCGTCCTCAAGTATAACAAGGTCTTTATTTCTGAAACCTGTTATAACTGTAACGTCAGCTCCGAGTTTATGCAATTTCTTAGCCTGCGGATATGCGATTGCAGTACCGAGTCCGCCTCCGATTACGGCAACCTTTTTAAGTCCTTCAAGCGGAGTAGGCACTCCCAAAGGTCCTGCAAAGTCAAGAATACTTTCGCCTTCCTGAACCTCGGCAAGGTCTTTTGTTGTCTTGCCGACAATCTGAACTATAATTGTTACCGTTCCCTTTTCTCTGTCAAAATCTGCAATAGTAAAAGGTACTCTCTCGCCGTATTCGTCAATTCTTAAAATGATGAACTGACCCGGCTCTGCCTTTTTCGCGATTAACGGAGCTTCAACTTCCATTAAGAAAATCTGCGGATTAAGCACTTTCTTTTTTACAATTTTATAAGCCATTATACCACCTCTTAATTTAAGTAATTTTTCTCTATCTTTTATCATATCATAATTCGCCGTTTTTTTCAAGATTTTTTTGAATAAACTGCGACATATCCCGCACTGTTTCACTTTTAAACTCCATTTTTTCACCCGTCACGGGATGAACAAACCGAAGATAACACGAATGGAGCATCTGGCGCGGTATATTTGCCTTATCTTCTATGCCGTAGAGCCAATCTCCCGCCAAAGGATGTCCGATATATGCCATATGCACTCTGATTTGATGAGTTCGTCCGGTTTCAAGCTCCATTAAAAGTTTTGTATACTTGCCGTAACGTTCCAGCACGCGGTAATGCGTAACGGCTCTCTGTCCGTCCGAAGTGACAACACGGTTTATAACGCTTCCGTCTGCACGCTTTATAGGCGCGTCCACCGTTCCGTCCTCCGCTATATCTCCGCATACGATACACATATATTTCCTTTTCAGTTCACCAGACTTTATTTCCTCTCCGAGTCTCGCATGAATATACGCGTTTTTTGCGATTGCCATAAGACCTGATGTGTCCTTGTCAAGCCTGTTTACCGCGCGGAACACACGTTCTTCTCCCCTGCTTTTAAAATAATACATAACGCCGTTTGCTGCGGTATTTTCGTAATTCCCCATTGACGGATGCGTGGGCATATTCGGAGGTTTGTTTATAACGAGCACGTCCTCGTCCTCATATACTATATCAAGCGGAATGTTTTTCGGAATGATGTTTTCCGAAGCGGTTTCGCGAAGAGTAACCCGAAGCAGGTCATTTCTGCATAGCGTGTCTACGACCCGCTTATGCTCACCGTTTACGCGTATTCCGTCCTCGTATTTTTTTAGTTCCTTTATAAGCGCCGATGACATTTTGAAATGCTGTTTTAATACGGTTTTAATATTTTCGCCGTCATATTCGGGCGATGTTATATATTCAAACACCCTGTCCATCAGTTATTCACACCGTTTAAAATCTTGGTGGCATATGACGCGTCCACCATTTCCCATCCGAAGCTGTATGGTTTTACTCCCGAGTCACGCAAACTTTCGTCTATCGTCCTGTACGTCTCAACCGGCACGTTTGAGGTATACGTCTGATTTTCCTTTACATCGTATATCATAAATTCAAGCGCATCATTTTCGCACTTGCCGAAACGGCATATTCTGTCAGCCGATTTTTCCAAGTCCTGCGACAATATCATAAGCTTCAGCACCTCGATTGTCTTATCGCTCATGCCGTTTTCAAATATCAGTATTTTTTCAAGAAGCTCATTGTAATCGGTCACAAAACGCAGGTTATATCCCTCTAATTTATCAAGCTCGCCCGACTCCTTTGATGATTTGCATACATTGTCGTAAAGCTGCGCCTTTAAAAGCGGGTCACTGCACGGCGAAAACGATATTAAAAGACGCTTGTCCTCGTCCTGATAGAGCATAGGCGTCGGCATAAGCGCTGTATGTGAGCACGACGGACAATGAAACATATTAACTTTTCCATGAAGCAAATCCTGCTTTAAATCCGCGCTGTCGCGGACGGTTATCATATTCCATACAGTTATCTCGCTCATTTGTCCGCACTGCGGACATTTAACATTTTGTTTTGAATTAAGGCTCATTTTATTCCTCCCATTTTTTCCGCAGCTACCATTATACCCAGCTTTGCGCTTTCATATGTCAGCCCGCCCTGCATATATGCGATATACGGCGGTTTTATCGGTGCATCAGCCGACAGTTCTATTGACGCGCCCTGTACAAACGCGCCCGCCGCCATTATTACCTGCTCGCTGTAACCCGGCATATCCCACGGTTCAGGTGTGACAAAGCTATCCACAGGCGCGCCCTTTTGTATACCCTCGCAGAAGGCTATAACCTTTTCGGGGCTTCCGAATTTAATCGACTGAATTATATCATGACGTATCTCGTCAGGCTTCGGGTCAACCTCAAAACCGAGCTTTTCAAATACTGCACTGCACAGCACTGCCGATTTAAGCGCCTGCGAAACTATGTGCGGAGCCATAAACAAACCCTGATACATCTGACGGTTAAATCCCAGTGAAGCACCTGCCTCTCTGCCTATTCCGACAGATGTAAGGCGGTAGGCGCAAAGTTCTATATACTTTTGTTTTCCCGCTATGTAGCCACCCGTCGGAGCAAGTCCGCCTCCGGGGTTTTTTATAAGCGAGCCCGCAATCAGGTCTGCGCCGTAAGCTGTCGGCTCCTCAGTTTCAACAAATTCACCATAGCAGTTATCAACAATACAGATTGTGTCAGGCGATATTTCCTTTACAAAGCTGATTAACTCCCCTATCTCCTTTGCACTGTAGGTCGGGCGCCAGCCATATCCTTTTGAGCGCTGTATCGTCACTACCTTAACCTTAGAAGCGGTAAGCACTGACCTTATAGTGTCAAGGTCGGGAGTGCCGTCCTCTTTCAGTTCTATTTCCTCATACTTTACACCAAAATCTTTAAGCGAGCCGTTTCCTGCCTCGCCCTGTATTCCGATTACCTCTTCAAGCGTATCATACGGCTTGCCTGTTATTGAAACGAGTGTGTCGCCGGGTCTCAGTACGGCGAACAGCGCCGTTGAAATGGTATGCGTACCCGATATGAAGTTATGGCGCACAAGAGCATCCTCAGCGCCCATCACGTCAGCATATACTCTATCGAGCGTGTCGCGTCCTATATCATCATATCCGTAACCCGTTGTCGCAGTAAAATGAGCGTCTGACACACGGTTATCCGCAAACGCTTTCATAACGCGAAGCTGATTTATTTCACATATGTTTTCTATATGCTCAAATTGCCCGCGGATTGATTTTTCCGCCTCCTCAACAAGACTGAGCGTTTTAGGTGATATATTAAAATTCTCGCTTATAAATTTATTCTTGTCCATTCTGATTTTTCCTTTCGTTTTTCTGACCCGATAATTATATCACTTCTAAAAACCCACGTCAAGAATGAGGATTAATTATAAATACCAATTTCAAAATCAAGGACTGTCATTAAATAGCAACCGACTAATTCGCCCTTGTAAAAACTTCATAAATATGGTATAATAAGCGCATAAGATTAAGGAGTTGAAGTATTATGATTACTATAATCGCTAAATTTGATGTTACTAATGTTGAAGAATTTAAAAAATGCGCTGTAAATGTTGTACGTGATACACGTAAGGAAAAAGGTAATCTTGCGTATAAAATATATCAGGACAGAAAAGATCCGTCCAAATTTACCTTTATCGAAGAATGGCTTAATGATACCGCCATCGAACAGCATAATAACGCAAAACATTTTTTAAAATTTCTTGAAGATATAAAACCTATTACAAATGGCGAGGTACAGATTGAACAGCTTTCGAAAGTTCCATCTGTATTCTGCTGATTTTATATTAATTATCGCAAAAAAGGAGACGATTTACTTTGCAGAAAGCAGAGGAATATTATAAAAATCTTACGGATAAAGATTTTGAAAAAAGTATTGAAAGCGCCCGCTGTCAGCATGAATATATCAAAAAATATACCGCCCGTTATCACGGATACTATGTTCACACGCTTTATATGCCGAAAATGTTTACAGAAGAAATGGCGGCTTTTTTTGAGAAATCAGCGAATACCATGTATAAAATTCTCGAAAAAGTTATACTTGAATATCGCAAAAACGAAGAATACAGAAAGTTATTCGCTTTTGAGAAGCGCCTTGAAGAACTTATTCTCCGTCCGATACATTACAATTGTCTTTTGCCTATCGCAAGAATTGATATTTTCTTTAATGAAGATGATTTTTTATTTAAATTCTGTGAATTTAACGCAGACGGTTCAAGCGCCATGAATGAGGACAAAGAATTAAATCAGGCTATTAAGCTTACAAGCACCTATAATGAATTTTTAAATAAGTATGAGGCGCGCACTTTTGAATTATTTGATTCATGGGTTGAAACCTTTATGAAGATTTACAAAACTTATGACAAGGCATGCGAAAAACCATATGTCGCTATTGTTGATTTCTTCGGCGGTGATATAAGCCGCGAATTTACCGCGTTTAAAACGGCTTTTGAAAAATCCGGCGTTGAATGTGAGATTTGTGAAATCACAGCCTTGCGATATGAAGGAGGAAAACTTCTTTCTCCTCTCGGCAGACAAATTGACGCGGTTTACAGACGCGCCGTAACATGTGATATAATGCGCAATTATAATAAAGTTTTGCCATTTATAAAGGCAGCGGAAAATAACGACGTATGCCTTATAGGTGATTTTCAAACGCAGATTATACACAATAAAATAGTATTTAAAATACTGCATGATACTATGACCTCCTCTTTTCTTACAGATGAGGAACGTCAATTTGTAAAAGATCATATCCCCTATACCGCTTCACTGACCGCTGATATTGTCGAAAAGCATAACGTGCTTAAAAACAAGAATAAATGGGTTATCAAACCTGAAGATTCTTACGCTTCTAAAGGAGTTTTTGCGGGTGTTGAAGGTATGACTGATGAGGAATGGGAAAAAGAAGTTACGGAAAATATAGATAATCATTACTTGCTTCAAGAATACTGCGAGCCTTATGCAACATGGAATATTGATATTACGCATGATGAAAACGCAAAGTATAAAAAGTACAGCAATATTACGGGAATGTACGTCTACGGCGGCAAATTTGCAGGACTCTATTCACGAATAGCGAAAAACAGTATAATTTCAACTCAGTACAGCGAAATGTCACTTCCGACAATCATAGTTAAAGAGAAATAGCCGATACATTTTAATAAAACAGAAAGGGACTTATATAAGTCCCTTTCTGTTTTTATTCCTTATGGCATATATCGGACATTGCGCAATGCGAGCAGCCACACCCGCACCCTCCGTGTCCTTTTTTCTTATTTCTTATTTTACTTACGATTACCCATGCGACAAGCGCAAAGATAATCACCGTAATGATCACAGTTGCTATCATTTTTCATACCTCCGCTGTATTTGCAGCGATTTTGATTTAATTTTCAGCATTTTGCTTTCCTTGTACGGTCTTAGAAGCAGATATATAAATGCGATTAAAACAAGTACTGCAAACACTGTGCCTATTCTGAATGCACCCGCCGTAAACAGATTTCCGAACTGATACACGCACATAGCAACAGCGTATGCGAACACGCACTGATAACCAATTGCAAAACAAGTCCATTTTGCGTTGTTCATTTCACGCTTGATTGCTCCCATCGCCGCAAAGCACGGAGCGCATAAGAGATTAAATATAAGGAATGAGTACGCCGACAGCGCTGTGTAGTTCAAAGCAAGTGTACCCCACACCTCTGCTCCGTCCTCTGCAATCTCGGCAAAGCCGTACAGAATACCAAAAGTTCCGACAACATTTTCCTTGGCTATAAGACCCGTAACAGTCGCCACAGCCGACCTCCAATCTCCCCAGCCGAGCGGTGCAAATATAGGCGCGATAATACCTCCGATTACTGCGAGAATTGAGTTGTTTAAATCCTCGACCATTCCGAATGAGCCGTTTTCAACACCGAAGCCCTGCAAGAACCACAGAACAATTGTTGAGAGCAGAATAATTGTACCAGCTTTTTTGATAAAAGACCAGCCTCTTTCCCACATACTGCGAAGTACATTTCCGACAGTCGGCATATGGTATGCGGGAAGTTCCATTACAAACGGAGCCGGGTCACCCGAAAACATTCTCGTTTTTTTTAGCATTATTCCCGAAACAATAATCGCTCCAATACCTACAAAATATGCGCTCGGCGCAACCCACCACGCACCGTTAAACAACGCGCCCGCTATAAGCGCGATAATCGGAAGCTTTGCTCCGCACGGGATAAACGTAGTAGTCATTATCGTCATTTTCCTGTCTCGGTCATTTTCAATCGTGCGGGATGCCATAATTCCCGGCACACCACAGCCTGTTCCTATTAACATCGGTATAAACGATTTACCCGACAGACCGAATTTTCTGAATATTCTGTCCATAATAAAAGCAATACGCGCCATATATCCGCACGCTTCAAGGAACGCAAGAAATATAAAAAGCACAAGCATCTGCGGTACAAAGCCCAAAACTGCTCCGACACCCGCTACTATACCGTCAATTATCAAACCGTTAAGCCACTCCGCCGTGCCCAAAGCCTCAAGCGCGCCCCCGATTAACGCGGGTATACCCGGAAGCGATGCACCGAAGAAATTAATCTCGTCTCCGAACAGGCAGTCGTTAACCCAATCAGTTGCCCATGTTCCTATCGTTGTAACCGATACATAGTAGACTATTACCATTACAGCCGCAAAAATAGGCAGCGCAAGCCATCTGTTCGTAACAATTTTATCAATTTTGTCCGATACTGTCAACTTATTTTTGTTTTTCTTTTTACAACATGAACTTATGATTGAAGCTATGTAATTATATCTCTCATTTGTGATAATACTTTCACTGTCATCTCCCATACTTTCCTCCGCCGACGCAATAATATCCGACACGTCAGGAATATCCGTCATTGAATTAAGTATCTTTTCATCACGCTCAAACAGCTTTACCGCGTAGAAGCGCTTTTGTTCCTCGGGTATTTTCCCGTCAATTTGCGCAGTGATTTCATCAATAACTGCCTCAATCTCATCACTGAATTTATGCACAGCTGTAAAACTCTTTCTCCTCGCCTCAGAAACCGCCTTTTCCGCAGTCTCTTTTATTCCTGTGCCCTTCAGTGCGGAAATTGCTGTGACCTCACAGCCAAGCGTCTTTTTAAGAGCATGAAAGTCGATTTCATCACCACTCTTATTTACTGCATCCATCATATTTACCGCCACTACAACAGGTATGCCAAGTTCTGCAAGCTGCGTTGTCAGATACAGATTTCTTTCAATATTTGTTCCGTCAATAATGTTCAGTATTACGTCAGGACGTTCATTGACAAGATAATTTCTCGCCACAACCTCCTCAAGTGTATACGGCGAAAGAGAATAAATACCCGGCAGGTCTGTTATTGTAACATCCTTATAACCTCTGAGTTTTCCCTCTTTCTTTTCCACAGTTACGCCGGGCCAATTTCCGACAAATTGATTTGAGCCGGTAAGCGCATTGAAAAGCGTCGTTTTTCCCGAATTAGGATTTCCGGCAAGTGCTATTTTTACAGACATATTTGTTTACCTCCAAAAAACTTTAGTTACTCTCAGCTAATCTATAGACAAAAAAATTATTCTATTTCAATAATTTCCGCATCGGCACGTCTTAAAGACAACTCATAACCACGGACGGTCACTTCTACAGGGTCGCCAAGCGGCGCGACTTTTCTTATGTATATTTCCGCACCCTTTGTTATCCCCATATCCATAATCCTGCGTTTTGTTGCACCTTCCCCGTTAATGCGCAAAACCTTTACCGTTTCGCCGATTTTCGCTTCCTTTAATGTTCTCATATGCTTCCTCCATTTCTCCGCTGTACAGCGGTATTTTTAATGCGCACTTATTTTCACACCATTATTCTGTTTGCCATTAAACGGTCTATGGCAATGCGCGTGTTTTTTATATTTACAATAAGATTCCCACCGTTTCGTGAAATAACCGTAACATTGCTTCCTGCGACAAAGCCGAGATTTTCAAGAAACCGTCTTGTTTCATCTCTGCCTGTTATCCTTTGAATACATTGTTCCTCTCCTGCGTTTGCCATTGTTAAGGGCATCATAATTTCCTCCTGTTCAATTTTTCACTGACGTTGCACTAATACACAACTCAAGTTATCGTTAGCTAACCTACATTACTATTCTACTCCCACAGTTTGTTTTTTGTCAATACCCTTTTGGGGAAAATTTTCACTTTTTTACAATCTGCACAAAGTCTTTATAAAATAAAGCAAAAAAGTGGTTAGTTTTGTCTAACCACTTTTACTGCTATCTTATCTGTTGTTTTTTTCAATCGCTTCCCACAGACCGTTAAGATATGACGCGCCAAGCGCTCTGTCATACAGTCCGTAACCGGGCATTGCGGTTTCGTCCCATATCATTCTGCCGTGGTCAGGACGTATAGGACCCGTAAATCCCGTATCATAAAGCGCTTTCATTATTTCATACATATCAAACGAGCCGTCTGATGAAAGGTGCGCCGCCTCTTCAAAGTCGGACTGTGAGTTGAATTTCAGATTTCGCACGTGGGCAAAATGTATTCTTCCCTTCAGCGCGTGTATCATATCGGGCAGGTCGTTTTCACTGTTTGTGCCGTATGAACCCGAACAGAACGTCACACCGTTATGGACGTCATCAACCATTTTCATCATACGCAGAATGTTCGCCTTATTCGTAATAATACGCGGAAGTCCGAATACACTCCATGCAGGGTCATCGGGGTGAATTGCCATTTTGATGTCATACTTATTACATACGGGCATTATCGCTTCAAGGAAATATTTTAAGTTATTAAACAGCTTTTCCTCGTCAACGTTTTCATACTGAGAAAAAAGTTCCTTTACCCTCGCCATTCTCTCAGGTTCCCAACCCGGCATTACAGTGCCGTTCATATCACCTGAAATACTTTCAAACATCTTTTCAGGTACTATCTTATCCACGGCTTCCTGATCATATGCCAACACTGTTGACCCGTCGGGACGTATTCTTGCGAGTTCACTGCGCGTCCAATCAAACACAGGCATAAAATTATAGCAAACAAGACGTATTCCCTCTTTGCCAAGGTTTTCAAGTGTTTCTATGTAATTTTCTATGTACTTGTCCCTTTCGCCTCCGCCCGTTTTAATATCCTCGTGTACATTGACGCTTTCTATTCCGCTTATGTGAAGTCCCGACGCTTCAACCTCCGCTTTCATGTCCCTTATCGCGTCCGCTGTCCACGCTTCACCTGCCGGAACATCATAAAGCGTTGTGATTACACCCGTTACACCCGCAATCTGACGTATCTGCTTTAAAGTTACAGTATCAAATTTTGACCCGTACCAACGCATTGTCATTTCCATTTTTTAGTCCTCCTTATAAAAATCATTTTTCATTTCCGATATTACAATATAACATTTCCTGCCGTAAAGCAATCTGCATGGCACGCGCCACGGTCTGCCGTACCAATAATTGTCCGCGATAAGAGAACCGTCGGCATATATCTGTGCAGTATCGCCCGTATAATTAATTTCCGCAAAGCCATAGTCACTGCTCACGCTTATTTTTTTCCACTCACGCTTACGCTCTTCGCCTATATTTAGTTCCTCCGCATAAGCAGGCTCAAACGGCTCATACGCAATATCTTCAATCTTAACCTCCGTATTTCCGCGCGGCTGATTTACCGTAAAATGCTCAAACTCACTGCCGTTCCACTTACGGCACTTGTATTCCCCGTCCTCAGCGGACACAAGCCTTCCGTTTTCCTCGTATAAATTGCACCCGTTACCGATATACACAGTTCCCGACAGCCTGCGCGTATATTTCGCCTCTTCAAAGCTGAGGGTAACAATTTTAATATTGTTATACTCGATTATTCTATCGGTATAAGTTTTGCCGTTTATTTTATATTCAGCGCTTATATTCGGAATTTCAGCGAAAAAGAATGTATCTCCCTGTCTGCACAACGGCTGTGCCAGCGCGTATTCAAGAGTATTTCCGACCAAGTCCATATTAAACGGCATAAAGAAACTAACGTCGCCCTTTACATCAATCGGCGGAAATGCAACGTTTCCGGTGTTTATAACCGCGTTTTCTATATCTTCAAGTTCTGTAAGGCGCTGATAGTGATTTACAAACACGAATCCGCTTTTTCCGTCCGTTCTCATGCCGTACCGAAGCGATGATATATCGTCAGTATTCACCGTATTATACGCGTCAACCGCCTCCATAGGCGCAAGCACTGCGCCAAAATCCTGCACAAACATATGGAGCATATTTAAAAGTCCGTAATGCTCCCTCACCTCTCCGTATTCGGAAAGCGGAGCCTGAAAATCATAAGAAAGTATAGGATAATCGTTCGGATAACCCGTTGCCCTGCTCTCGTTAAAAGTAGATTGTCTGCCGATTTTATTCGTTCCGCCGTGATACATATAATATCCCACAAGATTATTGCCGTCACCAAGTTTTACGAGCGATACGGCATATATATCCATAGGCTTTATAATTGGTCTGCGGTGATGTGTAACTTGTATTCCACCGCCCAACTCACACGTTGCAAACGGGTATCGGTCGTACGGTAACTGCCAGTCATCATCATCTGTTTTAGCAATAAGGTCTGTGCCTATTGCGCTGTCATTTCTCATTCTGTTGAAGAAATAGTGCGGTGACGGGGTTAATCTTTTAGTATGGTTTTCCCATGGCGCTTCACAGTATCCGCCGAACACAGGCACAACCTCATCTACAGGTATTTTCGCGCCTCGCGCGCTGTTCCAACCTGTCACTGTGTACAGCGGCGCTATAAGTCCGCATTCTATCGCAATTTCTTTCAGCTTTGCAAGGTGCTTATCATCATCGGTAAGTTCGTTTTCAAGCTGTACCGCAATTATATTGCCTCCGTCCTTGTAGAAAAGTCCCTTAACCTCGTCATATATCCTCTTATACCATATTCGTACCTTTTCAAGGTATTCACTGCTGTTACAGCGTATTTTGTACGGTTTTTCAAGAAGCCAGTCGGGGAAGCCGCCGTTCCTGCACTCGCCGTGCGCCCACGGTCCTACTCTGATTACACAGTCAAGCCCCGCTCTCTCACAGTCCTTTACAAAAGTGCGTACATCATTATCACCCGTAAAATCAAATTCGCCCTCCGTTTCCTCGTGGTAAATCCAAAACAGATAACTTGAAACAACAGTTATACCGCCCGCTTTCATTTTACAGAGTTCTCTGTACCATTCACTTCTGTTATATCTTGAAAAATGGAACTCTCCCATAACGCCTATCCACGGTTTGCCGTCACGCGTAAAATAACGGCTCGTTACATTGATTTCTTCACCCACAGGGTTTTTACCGCCCATATTAAGGTGATTTTTAAGTATAGGTGTTTCCTTATAAGTCTTAAATATGTATTCCATAATCATTCTCCCTTCTTAATAAATTCTGCTCCATAGGCATCTAATCTCCCGCCAAAATCACTGTCAGTAATCAGCGATTTTCCTTTTATTCCTGTATTTACTTCATATTCATTGTGATTCAGTATTATTTTGTAACCGTCACGCTTTACTATTTCTACTCCATCGGGCATCTCAGCCGTTTCT
>CAJUEZ010000036.1 GCA_910585485.1 uncultured Clostridia bacterium | reverse complement strand
TGCTTCTCCCATTTGCGCCTGTTACGTTCGTCACGCTCACGTTCACGGAACATACCGTCACATTCCTTTTGACTTTCACGGAATTTTTTTAGATACCGTTTCTGTTCAGCACGTTCCTTACGCTTCTGCCTTGACCGCTTCAATTTCTGTATCAAACCGCAGGCGCATATACACAAAGCGGCAATTGACAGCGTGATTATTGTTGCTTGTACCATTGTTAGTTTCTCCTTTCTCTGCCTGCCGGCATAAGTAAGCCGCCCCTTGATATTTTTCATTTTTTACGGATGATATTATATATAACTTCTGAGGGAGTAGTCTTTGTTCTTTTCGGAGCGGCTTGCCTATGCCGACGGGCTTGTCCTGATAAATTGCTATCTCTTGTTAAAATGTAGTTTTATCAGGTCGATTAATTCAAAATACTCAACAGTGTACTTATTGTTTCCGTACTGCTCTACCATCTTTGCATAAAAGTCATGGGTACTTCCATTGAAATTACCGCAAACCATAAATATTTCATCACCGCTCATAAAAGCCGTTATATTGCCTCCACTTTCACCGAATCCGCTGATAGAAATATAATCTGTTGTGCGTTTGATACGGGCATAATCGCATATTATGGCATTGCCGAATATATGACTTTGCCCGCCTACGGACGCGTTCCCGTATACTTTGGCATCACCCGAAATCAATGCACAGCCTGTTATAAGAGCATTCCCGTATATTTTAGAATCTCCGTATGCTTTCGCATCACGCGTTATCCATGCCTTTCCCTGATGGCTCAAATTGTATTCCTTTTCAATAAATCCGCCTATGTCACCTGCATGCACATTTCCGAAATCTCTTACGGCTCTTATTTGGTGAAGTGTTTTCCCTTTAATCCATGGCTGCGAAACGCCTGTAAATTCATACTTTTTCATGTCTGACACTCCTTTTCTGCAATAGCCTGTCCCTTCGGCGGGAATTAACCCGCAGTTACGCGCCGACCTGTTTTTCTTTCAGACTGCGCTGATAACCTTTGAATAATATTTTTGCTACATTATTTATTGTTTCCTGGCGCGCCTCCGGCGGTGGATTTGGATTCCCGGTAACTCTGATAACTCCATTCTCGCCGAAACGCTTTTCCTGCACAATCTTATCATCTGTAAGTTCTACCAGTGTGTAGCCTTTAAGCAATTTCATTTTATCCGCCCCCTTTGTTAATTATTATGAAGTGCTGATTTTGTCCTATTACATTGCCAAATTTCCCATATTCAGGTCTGTATAGCCCATCTTTTCAGCAACAGTTTTTTCATTTCCCGTATTGTCAGAGTTATGGAAATATGATATACTGTTCATACCCTAATGGGTAATTTACAAAAAGGAGTTGATTTTTCTGAAACAACTTTTGAATTACCCTGTTCCAATGAACGGAGGCAATCGGCTAAATACAGTGCAGTTTCTTAGGGTTATCACGTTCCCCTGCCGACTTCCATTCTCCGATGACTATGGGTTGAAATATTGCGCTGAGAAGTAACAGCGTTAAGCATCGGAAATGTATAGGCTCAGCCAACCTATACATATTGGTAAACAAACTTGTATCATTTGGGAGAGAGTGGCTAACTCTCCCCTGTGGTATTTCCATAACTCAGACAATACGAGAAATTTTTCTCATTATATCCCTCTTCTTCGTTATCGCTTATACTGTCTTTGTAGATTTTCATTTCTACTTTTCTTGCCAATTTTTTCACCTTGTGTTATAATCACCGTAAAAAGCGAGGTGATTATAATGGAGGCTCTAAAGCAATATATTATTGATTTTTCTAATAAAAACGGTAAATATGCAAGTATGTGCATTATCAATGTAGCCAAAGCATTAAACATTGATGAAGATACCTTAGATGTTATGCTTAGAAAATTGGTTGCTGATGAATTTATAATATGCTCATTACCTGCTGACAATAAAATTTATGAATTTTATTTAAATCAATAATTGTCAATATAGGAGTCGTATTACTTGTCAGAATACAACTCCCAATCCTCTTTTAAAATATCCTCTGCCTTAGGATTCCATCTTGGCGCAGGAATTTTCTCACAGTTGCTTCCTAATTTATATCCTATTGGTATTACTAAATAACATTCTTTTGTGTTTGTTGGTAATAAATAATTGTGTTTACAAGATGTATTTCTTATTCCTATACCCTTATCCATCGCTTCTCTCGTCGCATTAATAATATTCATATCACACACCCCCTTTTCTTTTTATCCATCTTCCCTCTCACCCCTCCTTACGCAATATCTCTTTTAACCAAGTATTCATATGTCACATCAAACAATTCGCATAATTTTGAAATTTCTGAAACATAAAATTTGCCTGTTCTCTTCTTGTTTTCATATGAAGTTCTTGCATAATTCCTTTGAATATGCTAAAATGTACTAAATATAGACAACGCCGAGCCAAGCCCCTTTCAGGGAAGGTGTAACGACTGTACACGGAGCAACCTGACTGTAACAGGCTGAAGACACAGTCTGAACTCATAGGCGACTATGAGAGCTATGCAGAAATGACATAGCCACGATTTTTTTATCGGAGTAACAAATTGGACTGCTATGGATACAACATTATTAAATGCAACGGCAGGTCTCGCTAAAGTAACACAAGAAATCAACGAACGTGGACTTGCCGGTGACTGCAAAATAGGTCTAATTGACCAAGTATTAAAAAATTCATCAATCGAACGAGAAAAGATTAACAGCACTCTATCGGGTTCTGTTTCTGCTTTTGCAGATGCTTTATCACGTACACATCAAATGAATACTAAGGCGGTGAATATTCGCCCTGCTATATGGTAACGTATAGTATGCACTCCGTAAATTCGGCGAAACTCTATATTTAGTTTTTAGCACATAGTTATAGCTATGTGCTTTTTATTTACGCAATATCTCTTTTAACCAAGTATTCATATTCTTAAAAATTCAATATAAAAATCTTGAATTTTCTTGATTTTTTAATATTTTGACTTTTTAATTCTTTTTTCTTTTATCTGCTCCGCTTGTGAATATTGAGCATACTTATTTTTATGTTGCCTATTCACTCTAACCACCTTCTTATTTCTTGCTTTTATCGGTGTTTTTGTTTTACCTGTAAAATGCGTAACATTATGTGCAAAACTCATTTCCCCAGACTCCTTGCAAATATTGTAATACTATGCTATAATCACTATAGAAAGCGAGGTGATTATTTATGAATTATCCCAAATACAAATATTCATATCGGAAAATTAAATGTTACGATAGAAAAGTATATATAAATTCTGTTGCAACCTACCAATATATACCCGAAAGGAACGTATATCGTTTAATCAAGCAAACCTGTAGCCTTAACGAAGATTATAATAATCGCCATAGATGTTTAGGTCACACAAAATTTTTAGGAGATTGTTACATAATCAATCCTCAGCCAACTGAAGTTCCTCCAGATTCTCTTGAATTTGAGCCACAAAGTCGTCTGATAGACTAATAGGTGGTGTAAAGCAGAATTTTCTAAAACAACATTGTTTACAGTTTTCACCATTTCCCTTTGATTGCTGTTGACAATGTTTTTTTAATTTTTGGTAAAATTCTTTAATATTCATATCACACACCCCCTTTTCTTTTTTTGTGCACTATTAGTACACCTCACATCCAAAAAAAATATCCTCTACACTTCTTTTAAAATATTGAGCTATTTTGATTTTAATCTCATCTCTTGGTATGCGTTGACCGCGCTCATACATAGCCCACGAGGATTTTGTTATTCCTATTTCCGCAGCAATTTGGTCTTGCGACTTGTCTCCACGCAATGCTTTCAATTTTTCATTATATGGCATTTTAATCACCTCCTGCTATTATAATACACTATATGTGCACAATTGTCAATAGATTTTTGCGTTAAAGATATACAAAATTATTCTGCACTTTTTGTGCACATTACATATTGATTTTTTAAACACAATTTGTGTATAATATTTTACAGAAAGGTGGTGACATATGTGTCCAAATTTCACATTCGATTAAGGGAACTACGGCAATCCCGTGGCATATCCATGCAAAAGCTTGCAAAATATCTTGGAATTTCAAAGAGCAGTATTAATATGTATGAACGTGGAGAACGCGAACCGGGATTAGATATGATTGAAGCTATTGCAGATTTTTTCAATGTTGATGTTGATTATTTACTTGGAAAATGTAATATTCCAAATAAAGCCTTAGTTAGTGGATACACTCTTCCCGAAATCACACCGCCATCAGAGGTTGACCCCGACCAATTTGTATTAAATATGTATAAAAAATTGGACGTTGAGGACAAAGCCGAAATACGCGGTGAAATGAAGCAAATGCTTAAAGGCTCTAAATATAAGAAAAAGAAATCAGATATAAATGCCGTATTTCATACTAACAGTACCGATGATGATAGCGCAACGCTTGCGCTACAAATTACAACCTCTAAAAATTAAGCTACAAAAATGGACAGATAAACATTTCATATATGAATTATGGATAATTCGGAAACGGAAATAAATATATTGAGGAGAAAATATATGAGCCAGATTGAGAAACTAATATATTCCGTTATATGCGGACAGCAGGATAAAAATATAAAATTTCAAGATTTACAGCATTTATTAAGACATATGGGTTTTCGTGAACGTATACGAGGTGACCACTTCATATATACTAAAGAAGGTATTATTGAAAAAATCAATATCCAGCCCAACGGAACGGGCGCAAAACCGTATCAAGTAAAACAGGTTAGAAATATTATATTAAAATATGGTTTAGGAGGTAAACAAGATGTATAACTATGAAATCATTTTATATTGGAGTGAAGATGATAATTCATTTATCGCCGAAGTTCCCGAACTTCCGGGTTGTATGGCTGACGGCAAAACACGAAAAGAGGCTATTGAAAACGCAGAACGAATTATTGATGAATGGATTGAAATAGCTCAGGAAGATGGAGAAGTTATTCCTACTCCCAAAGGCAAACTTATGTATGCATAATAGAAAATCCCCCGACTATCGCCAAACAGCCGGAGGACGAAGTGTATTATATGATATAATAACACCCTGAACAAGTAATATTATATCATATACACTTCTTTTTTTCAATAAGTTTTTACAAAGGAGTGTATTTTTTATGTTTTTTTCATCTTATAAAGACAGCGTTGCTGTCTATTTGAGAAAATCGCGTATGGACCCTGACACTGAAAGCGTTGATGAAACACTTGAACGCCATAGCGACACTCTGCTAAAACTCGCTGCTAAGCTTGAATTAAATATTGTTGAAATATATAAGGAAGTCGTATCGGGCGACGGTTTATTTACCCGCCCCGAAATGTGTAGGCTTTTGCAGGACGTTGAACAGGATAAATACAGCGCGGTTTGCTGTATGGAGATTGACCGTCTGGGACGTTCCTCGCAAAAAGACGGCGGAATCATACTCGAAACATTTCAGGAACATAACGTACATATCATAACACCAAATAAGACATATGACTTAAATAACGAAATAGACGAACAATCGGTAGAAATGCAGTCTTTCATTGCACGGCAGGAATTAAAATCCATAAAGCGCCGCCTGCGTAAGGGAGTAGAAAAGACAGTTGAATCAGGGTATCACGTGGGCGAACCGCCCTATGGTTACCGCCGCGCTTTTATTGATAAGCGTCCAACGCTTGAAATATGCGAGGAAGAAGCGAACATAATCCGCATGATATTTGATATGTACGTAAATCAGGGCTTAGGCAGCCATATAATAGCTGACGAACTTAACCGCATGGGTTTTCAGCCGAGGAAGAACGACCATTTTTCAAGAAATACGATTAGATTTTATCTGCAAAATCCCACCTATACGGGTAAAATTGTATGGAACAAGCGCAGACATATCAAAAAGAAATCACCTACCGACAAACATAAGTCTGTTATCAACCCCGAAGAACAATGGATTGTTTCAGACGGAATACACCCCGCCATTATAACTCAGGAAATGTTTGACGCGGCTCAGCGGATACGCCTTACGCGCTCTCACCCGCCCACCTTTACCGGAGAATTGCGGAATCCATTTGCGGGACTTATTTATTGCGCGCAATGCGGAACGGCTATTCAGCGTCAGTTTTCAAAAATAAGCGGAAGCCGTTTACTTTGTCCGACAACCGGCTGTATGCGTAGTATTAAAACTGAATTTGTTGAAGAGAGAATCAAAGACTTTCTTAAAAGCATATTGAGCGATTGCACTTCCACCGTCCAAAGTCAGACAATGCGCGAAGCCGGTAATCAGGCTGAACTCATACGCGCGGCTATAAGAGATATACAGAAAAATATTAAGACGTTAAATTCTCAAAAAGCACATCTTCACGATCTGCTCGAACAGGAAATATATGATATTCCGACTTTCCTCGAACGCAGTAATACTATTGCTGATAAAATAAAAACAGCCGAATCTGCTCTTCAGGAGAAACAAACTCAGCTTAATGAAATTGAATATACACCTCCTATTCAGGAAGCTATCCCTATTTTGAAAAAGCTTCTTACATATTATGATGTTCTGTCCGTTTCGGAAAAGAATATTTTATATAAGCAACTCATAAAGCGTATCACTTATAGCCACACTCGTGAACAGAAAAATACCGATTTTTCCCTTGATATTGATTTGAGGTATACATTGTAAAAGACACCCCGCAGGGTGTCTTGTCTTTTTCGCATATGCTCGGTCAATTAATAACCGTATTTGGATTTTAATTGATTTATTTCATTTTTTCTTTGTGTTTCATATTGCTGAATTTGCTGACCCATAGCCGATGCCGCCATACTGCTTGGTGAGCCTGCATAAGATGAACGTATAATTTCTATCATTGCGTCATACTTGTCATTTATCGCCTGTAGTTCCGCTTCATAAGAAATCCTATTTTTCTCCTCTGTATCATCATCGTCATCGGGAATGTCAAAATAATTCTGCGAGGGTGTTGGTTTTTGAGGTTTAGGTGTAGAAACAGAAGGCGCAGGTTTCGAAGATGGCAGCGTAGGATCTATGGCAACATATTTATCACTATCCATACACATTACACCATTAAACCCTAAATGCTCAGTGCTTGACATATCAAAACCATCGTCCTTTAGAATGTCTGAAATAACAAAGCACTCCGCAGTATCAACGTTCATTATAGTCTTATACGGAGTATATTCACCATTCAAAAAGAAAGGCATTATTGAAGTTATATCAAGATAATTATTACTTGCCTTTACCGTTTTCGCATTATCGTCGTACTCAATGTTACAATCCATTTTCTCTAAAACCGCTCTTAACGGTACATAAGTAGTATCATTATATGTGAAATTCGGAGTATCTACATATTCACCATTTGCATATATAGATACATTATTAGGGTAAACCTCTATGTTTGTCGCATTAGATGCAATCGCGATGCCTCCTCCAATTATTGCTGTTGTGACACAACCTAAAATAAAACCTTTAATCTCTTTTTTCATATCCTTTTCCTCCTTAGATTTTTCTTAGACAGAATTGAGCATTATATAGTCATATCGCAAAATTCTCATCTTTAGTACAATTATATTGTATTTTTATGTTAAAGTCAAGAAAAATGTTGAACATTAGCACAAAATTAAAATAGTGAGGTGGAATTATGAAGATTTATGACTATAACGGCAAGAAAAATATAAGCGGTGAAAAGATACGGCAAGCCCGTGTAAAAAAACGATTAACGCAAGATGACTTAGCCGCCAAAATGCAGATAGAAGGCATCATTATAGAACGTAACAGCATAAGCCGAATAGAGAGCGGCGCAAGGTTCGTCCCTGATTATGAATTGCCCGTGTTCAGCCGCGTCTTGAACGTCAGCATAGAATGGCTTCTGTCGCCTGAGGAATAAAAAAAGAGTGTATTGGCTTAAAACAGCAGATACACTCTCTATTTTTAATTTTTTTCAAATTCCTTATTGCAAAATTTCAGTTTTTATGTCATAATAAAGATAATAATTATAGGTCTAAACATTTTTCTATCTTGCACTAATCCATTCACGGCAGCTATCATAGATTTTATCGGTATGTATGCAGACAGCCTCACGGAAATCGGTACCGCAGTTATCGTTGCAGTTTCTGTTACAATCAGCCATTAATATCATTCCTTTCTATAAGTTCGGGTAAATCCCTTGTTATAGAATATGATTTTATACAAAATATGTGATTGCGCAATCAAATTTTTATATTAACCCACTTCCCCGCTTTAAATCTCAGCGTTGCAAAAATATATCTTGAAAGCTGATCGCCCAGCACACCGAGCCATATACCTGCTATACCCCAGCCTAAAGTATATCCGCACAAATACGAAATACCGGTACGTATAACCGTCACACTGACAGTGGACGCAACGGCAGTATAAAATGTGTCGCCCGCGCCGCGCAGACATCCCATATAAATAACCTGCCGTATCTGAAACAGCACGACAATGATAATAATGCGCATGATCCCCACACCTATTTTAACAATATCCGCTTCTTCAAAGAACAATCCCATAAGCAGTTTTGCTCCAAAGAAATATATAACCGCCAGCGCGACCGAAATAACTCCGCCTATCATCTGACAAGTCCGCCCGAATTCCTTTGCTTTTCCCGGCTTTTTCTCGCCAAGACTTCGCCCTATAAGCGCGACTGCCGCCGACTGCAAACCATCTCCGAAGGAAAATGAGAGCGCCATAATATTCATACCAACCTGATGCGCTGCCATTGCCGCGTTGCCTTGATTCGCCGCCATAATTGCCGTCATCATAAATCCGATACGCATTAAAACTTGTTCAAAGAAAACACTGTATCCTACCTTAACAAGATTTTTCAACGCTGTAAATGAAGGACGGATTTTTTCTTTAATTATATACGGTATACTGACAAAGAAATCAGGTTTCATTATTGAGATTATACTCATCACACATGCCACCACGCTGCCAAGCACAGTCGCAATCGCCGCTCCGGCTATTTTCATCGCCGGGAAACCACAATGACCGTTAATTAAAAAATAATTAAAAATAATATTTAAAGTATTGGAAGTAATATTTGTGCGCATCGTAATTTTAGTATTGCCCGCGCCGCGCTGCGCTGAGTTAATGCCCATCTGAATACAGTTAAAAATCATACCGCTCATTATAATTCTATAATAAGTTACAGCGTCATCATGAGTTTCGGGAGTTGAGCCGCACCAACTCATAATCTGCGGAGCAAATATTGATAATGACGCGCCAAGCACAACCGCCAGTATACAAACAGCTATGATTGCTGTAAACAGTAATGAGTTTGCCTCTTTACGTTTGTTTTCTCCAAAGCGCCTCGCAACAAGCGCGGAAATCGCCACATTTAGAGCAATAAACACGGCTAACCCCAAAAATTTAGGCTGCGTTGTAAGTCCAACCGCCGCAACCGCATTTGAGCCAAGCGAACTCACCATCAGTGAATCCACCAAACCCGCGAATGCCACAAAAAATGATTCAATCATCGCGGGAACTGCCATATTCATCGCTGTGCGAATTGTTCTTCTATTGTATTTTCTCATTATATTATACATCTCTTTTCCGGTAATATAATAAATTTATTTGCCAAACTATATAAGTCCTTATTTACGTTTCTTTTTTAATGTCAGCTCATAGCTGTCAGTAATCATAGCCTTAATGTTGTCTTCCGGCACTGTTCCATTCAGGATTATGGAATTCCAATGCGTCTTATTCAAATGATATGCCGGAACAATCGCTTCAAAGGCAGCGCGATGAAAATCACACCATTCAGGCGTACCTTTAACATTTACCCATATATTTCCTTCGCGTTCAAATATCCACGCAAACACCTTATTGTTATCTTTGTGCCTCATAACTGTCCAGTTGTGATCACTAAATGGATAATCCTCATACGCGTTGGGAAAATCCAAACAATAATTAATTACACTTTCTCTTGTTCTCATACAATTCTCCTTTTATGTAGTACAGGTATATTATATCATATCAATAGCAAAAAGAACAGTAAAATTTAACCTAAAACATATTTATTTTAAAAATCCGCTTATCCGTTTCTCATATATTTTAACTAACAAGCACTAACAGGACGCTGAAAACAAGATACCACTACAGCAACATTTGTATAGTTTTAACGAAACTACTCTTACATTTATTGCATTTGTAATATTTTTGTGATACAATATCCGTATTGTATAAACAAAAAAAGGAGTTTTACCATGAACAAAATCACAGTGACGTCAAACGAAACAGCATCTATGGACGATTTCTACGGAATATTTTTTGAGGATATAAATCACGCCGCGGATGGAGGTCTTTACGGAGAAATGCTGCGTAACCGCGCATTTGAATTTTCACCTGTTGACAATTCTTCCTATCAGTCTCTGACAGCATGGAAAACAATAGATGAAGGCGGCGCGTCCGTATCCGCGTCAGTATCAAATAAACAACCGTTTTCACGTCAAAACCCAAACTATCTTGTTCTTGAAATCGCAAATCCGGGAGAAAAAGCCGGTATAAAAAATCTTGGCTATAACAGCGGCATCGCTGTCAAAAAAGACGGAAAATATAATTTCTCCTGCTATGCGAAAGCTGATAAGCCGTGCGTGATTACCGTGTCAATAGATGACGCGTACGAAAAACCCATTACTTCTATGAATATCAATATCACCTCTGATAAGTGGACAAAATACTCGCTTACGCTCGTCTCCCCCGTTACGGACACCACTGCTGTGTTATCCGTAACCTCAAAGGAACGCTGTAAGTTCTGCCTGGACTTTGTCTCACTCTTTCCCGCTGACACATATAAAAAACGTCAAAACGGCATGCGCAAAGATATTGCCGAGATGCTTGCCGACTTGACTCCGAAATTTATGCGTTTTCCGGGAGGCTGTCTTATTCATGACGGAACACTTAACTCGGACGACCGCAATTCAATGTACCGTTGGAAAAACACAGTAGGCGATATTACAAACCGTCCTTCACGCAGAAATAACTGGCAGTATAATCAGTCATTAGGACTTGGCTATTATGAATACTTCCTTTTCTGCGAGGATATTGGAGCAAAACCGTTGCCTGTGCTTCCCGCGGGATATAATCCACATATGGAACAGGCGGCGCCGATGGATGAAATGCGTGAATGGATAGACGACGCTCTTGATTTAATTGAATTTGCAAATGGCGGCGCCGATACAAAATGGGGAAAACTGAGATATGACATGGGTCACAGCGAGCCTTTTAATCTTGAATATCTTGCTATCGGAAACGAGGAGGTCGGACAAGGTTTTTGGGACAGATACGACCTTTTCCATAAAGAGATAAAAGAAAGACACCCTGAAATAAAAATCATAAACTCAGCCGGACCTTTCCCCTCAGGCGGCGAATTTGAACGCGGTTGGGCAAACGCTCGTAAAAACGCTTCCGATCTTGTTGACGAGCATTACTATACATCTCCCGAATGGATGCTCGCAAATCATAACCGCTATGATAATTACAGTTCGGATGACCCAAAGGTTTTCCTCGGCGAGTATGCCTCATGGGGCAACACTTATTACAACGCGTTGATTGAGGCGGCATATATGACAAGCCTTGAAAACAACGCGCACGCTGTTGCTCTCGCGTGCTATGCCCCGCTTTTGGCAAATGCAGACTATGTAAACTGGCAGCCTGACATGATATGGTTTGATAATCATCGCGTGTACGGCAGCGCCAATTATTACGTGCAAAAAATGTTTATGAACAATACCGGCAACAGACTCCTTGAAACAAAAACCGATGGACTTGACAATATTGTCACTATGGGAAAAGATTATATTTCAGGGATTGTCGAACTTGAAGCAGACCGTTGCAACGCTGATTTTTACAACATTAGCATTACTGATATGGTAAGCGGTCAGGTTAAGAAATTTGATGATTTCTCCTTTACCGGAGGCGGAAAAAAGGTCCTTGACAGTATTGATTCACACCACTATAAAATTGAGTTTACTGCCAAACGCACCTTTGGAAATACCGGATTCAGACTGTTTTTTGGAAAGAGTGATGATAAGAATTATATACAATGGTTTATCGGCGGATGGCAAAATCACGATACTGAAATAAACGCGCAGGTAGAAAACAGAGGCTCATGTCTTGACCATAATATTTTTTCTGTTATGACCGGACAGGAATACAGACTGTGTCTTGAAATCAACGGCAGGGAAATCAAAACCTATATAAACGGCAAACAATCTAACACTGCAACGGATAAGCAACCTGTTATGCGCGAACTTTACTGCACCGCCAGTCAAGACGATGAATACATTTATTTAAAAGCGGTAAATGTGCGTGAAAACGCTGTTTCATCACAGATATTTATAGATAATGCAATCAGAATTACAGCGGAAATATCCACTCTTTCAGGTAACGCGCCTGAAGATATGAATAGTTTTGAACATCCCTTAAAAGTTGCTCCGAAAACATCATCATTATCAACTGACGGGAATACTTTTGACTATACTTTCCCAAAGCAAAGTGTGACGGTGTTTAAAATAAAGAGATAAACATAAAAACAGATATAATTTTGCTATAATTATCAAAGAATACAACTTACAAAAAACTGACACCGTATGAAAAACGGTGTCAGTTTTTTGTCCGAAATTAAATATTTGACATTGATAGTCTTTTGTACTGTCCGCATAATTTGGAGCGGCTTACTATGCTATGCAGCATTTATATCTGTTTTTATGTATAATATTATTTTAATCTTTAGGGTTGACAATGTCTCTCCAGTCAAGGTCCCCGCGTTCAAGACCGTGTATAAGAACCTCCGCCGTAGCCGAATTTGTAGCGATTGGAATATTGTGCATATCACACAATCTCAAAAGAGAAAATACATCAGGCTCATAGCCTTCCGCATTGAGGGGATCCCGGAAAAACAGAACAAGGTCAATCTCATTATAAGCAATACGCGCTCCAATCTGTTGATCTCCTCCTTGTGGTCCCGATAAAAATCTGTATACGTTAAGACCGGTATTTTCAATTATCATCTTGCCGGTTGTGCCGGTTGCATACAGAGAATGTTGTGAAAGTATACCCGAATAGGCGATGCAAAACTGCACCATTAATTCTTTTTTCTTATCATGCGCTATTAATGCAATGTTCACAAAAATACCTCCTCTATTAACGTTTACTCTATTTTGCAAAACGCTTTTTTAAGCGTTTAAAAAAGCCGCTCTTTTCATCAAAATTCATTACAGGCACTTCCTCGCCGCATATTCTTGCCGCAACATTCAAAAAAGCTCTTCCTGCTTTTGAATTTTCATTATCTATTGCGTTTTCTCCTTTTAAATAAGATACAATAAGTTCATCATCATCGGGAATTATTCCGAGCACAGGAACTTGGAGCATGTCCACGCAATCATCCATGTTCATCATTATTCCCCTATCAATCATATCGGCTCTGACTCGGTTTATAACCACCTTAATATCAGTTACTCCATAATCCTCTAAAACGGAAATCGTTCTGTCCGCGTCACGCAGCGCCGTAAGTTCCGGCATTGTGACTATAATCGCGCTGTCAGCGCTCATAGCCGCATATAAAAATCCTCCGTCAACTCCCGCGGGAGCGTCAACTATACAATAATCAAAACGCGCCGCAATCTGCTGCCAAATTCTATGTACGTCCTCGTCCTTTAATTCCGCCGCACCGCGCGTCTGCGGTGCCGGAATGAAGTATAAATTTTCATACCGCGTATCCTTTATCAGCGCCTCGTCAAGAGTGCACGCGCCTTCTATCACATCGGAAATATCATAAACTATACTGTTTTCCAGTCCCAGCAAAACATCAAGATTACGAAGCCCCATATCCATATCCACAAGAGCGACAAGATTTTCTCTTGCGGCAAGAGCCGCTCCGAGATTTGCGGATGTCGTAGTTTTGCCTGTACCGCCCTTTCCCGACGCTACAATAATGATTTTTCCCATGTCCAAGGTCCTTTCAAAAAATGTTTTGCTTTTAGTGCTGATTCGGACTAAATTTATTGTATTAAACCGTAAAGTCTGATTTAATGTCCATATATCATTAAATACTTTGCCCTTGTCTATGCCGTGAAGTTATTATAACATATATTTTGCATTTTGTCTATATTTCTACCAAAAAATCCTCTAAAACAATCTGATTGTTTATTAAATATGCCTTTTTATGTTTATTTTCGTTATCATATTCAGTTTTATCAAATACACGATGAGTTTTGGCAATGCGCAAATCCGCAGGCTCTAAATTAAGCGCGATAACATACGCGTTATCATTTCCCATACAACCTGCCTCAACGCTTCCAAACACGCTTCCCATTACAATTACATTTCCAACCGCAATGATTTTTCCGCCTTCTTCAACATCTCCCACAAGCACCAAATGCCCGTCAGATTCAACTGTTTTCCCGCTTCGCACAACACCTTCATAAAAACGCGCTCTGCTGCTTTTAAAATTCGTTGTCACTACCTCTTTAATTTCTTTAAACGGCTTATCGTCATTTTCCTGTATCTCTTGAGACGGCTGAGTTTCCTCAGCTTCTTCCTGTCTTAGTTCCTTTGGAAGTTCAAGCGTTTGTTCAATATATTCCTCGGAACGTATTTTCTTTCTCTCGCCGTAATTAACGCTGCTTTCAGGGAGCATTGCCCCCGCAACCGCCTCCAAACGCATTTTATCGCTTGTCGTTAGTTCTCTGCCGACAAAGTAAATATTGCAGTGACCATCTCCGAAAAACTTACGAAACTGACGAAGTTTTTCATACAGTGATGTTATTATATCAGAAATATCTGATGTATCGCTGAGATATATCTTTACACCGTCTATTGTACCTTTTAACTTAATTAATTCGTTTTCCAATATAATTTCACCTCTCTTATTTTTATCTGATGAGTCCGCCGTAGTTTTGCGGCTCATTAGTTTGCCGCGGCTCGTTAGTCTGACTTGGTTCCTGAGTTTGATTCGGAGTCGGATTCGGAGTCTCAGCCGCCGCGCTCAGATTGAAATACTTATCAAATATATCCTTTGCCACCTGTGCCGCATTCGTTCCGCGCACACCATGCTCCAACACTACCGACACAGCTATCTGAGGATCATCAAACGGCGCGTACGCAATAAACACAGCGTTGTTTGAGCCGTCTCCAAGCTGAGCGGTACCTGTTTTTCCGCCGACCTGTATGCCGTAATTCACAAATATCTCACTTGCGCTTCCCTCGTCTACAACTCGTTTCATACCTTGCTTTACAGCATTTAAGGTGTTTTCATCTATATTTAAATGCTCGACAACTTCCGGACCAAATTCCTTTACTACGCTTCCGTCCACTGAAGAGCGAATGCTTTTCACAATATTAACTTTATGTCTTGTTCCTCCATTTGCGATTGTCGCGGCATAATTTGCAAGCTGAACCGGCGTAAACAAGCTGTAAGACTGACCTATCGCCGCCTGAAGAGTGTCTCCGCCGTACCAATCCTGACTTGTCACATTGGAAACAACCTGCTTTTTATATTGCGGACTTGCCATGTGTCCTGTGTCCTCCTCATTAAGTTCAATGCCCGTCTTTTCTCCAAGTCCGAATTTCTTCGCATACTCGTCCAGTGTGTCTATACCCATTCTTCTTCCCGCTTCATAGAAGAAATAGTTACATGAATTTTCAATCGCCGCGCTTACATTTTGTTTGCCGTGAGTCATCTGATATTCATTCCATATCCAACAGGTAGGCTGATAACCCTCATACAATTTGTAAACACCCTTATCTTCTATAATTTCATCCGTTGTCAGATTACCCGACTCAATCGCCGCAATCGCGGTAAGCGGTTTGAAAGTTGAACCGGGACTGTACTGTCCGCTTACGGCTCTGTTCCACATAGGTCTTGCCTCGTTTTGAAGAAGCTGACTATAATCCTCGTCAAACCTCGACATATCATAAGTTGGGCATGACGCTATCGCAAGTGTGTCGCCTGTTTTTATATCCAACACCACTGCCGCGCCCGCGTTACAATCCGCACCGTCCTTCGGTTTAACTCCACTGGAGGCACGTATATTCTGTATTGTCTTTTCAAGCGATTCCTCCGTTACCTTCTGAAGATCCGCGTCTATTGTCAAGACCATATAATCTCCGGGAACGGGCGGTGTATCTTTTAGAACAGTTATTTCCTTACCGCTGACTTCTTTCGTCGTTCCGGTAGTGCCGTCAGTACCTCTGAGATACTGCTCTCCCCACTGCTCAATTCCCTGTTTGCCGATTATGTCATTATATCCGTAACCCAAGTCCTTATTCGCTTCATATTCTTTAGCGTTAATTCTTCCGGTTCTGCCAAGAATATGCGTTGCAAGACCCGGCATATTATACTCTCGCACATAGTCGTTAATTACAGATATTCCTTTAAGTTCGCTCTGTCGTTCCCTAATTTGCGTTACAGCGTCAACAGATATATCCTCGGCAATCGTGAACATTCTCGTCTGAGAAAGTCCGCTTGTTTCAGCGGCATATCGTATGCCTATTATACGCCTTTGCTCGTCAATGCTGTAATTATCGCCAACGTGATACGCGTTTTTGTAAACCTTCATTATCTCGTCCGCAGGCATATTTTCATTTATATCTGAACGTTTATTAGCCTTAAACCATGCCTCTCTCTCATCATCAGTACTGCCGTCTTCATTTTCATCCTCAAACTGAAATGAATATGGCGCGAAAGATATGGGAAGATTGTCATAATAATCGCATTGATTTGAGTATAACACGTCAACAACATTTTTGATAACATCGTTTAATTCCGCGTCGCTCATCTCCGTTTTTTGCATGACAACAGAATATCCAACTTTATTTGATACCAGCTTGGTGCCGTATCTGTCCAAAATTTCCCCTCGCGGAGCCTTTTCGACAATATTCGTTGTTAGTCTTGTGTTCGCAACTTCATTATACTGATCACCTTTGATAATCTGAAGGTCAAAAAGTTTCCACACAACAGCCGCAAACATAATTGCAATCACAAGTTTCAGTATAATAAATCTTAATTTACTGTTTGGCATTTACACACATTCTCCTTAAACTATAAGCAGCTTTTTCTTTTCTTCTTTGTACATTGTTTTTTTCAGTATCGGATACAAAATCCCAGTCACTACGGCATTAATCACTGCTGTTGGCAGCACGATATAAAACAGCGCGTGTAGATTCAAGAACCTGTTTGCTATCAGGAATAAAAGTATTTCCAACAGCACCGACAGCGCAAAAGTCCATGTAACCGCTTTGACAGCGTTATGCGCGTAAGCCGGTTTTTTCCTCAGAGCGAAAACAATAATCGACCCATACGCATAAAACAGCGTGATAATTATAAAATCTCTGCCGCTAAGCGCACCCATTACAAACGAGCATATTATACTTATAGTAACCGCGCTGCGGAACTCATTTTCCATAATCATTATGCACATCATATACGCCATAACCAGCGACGGCGCCGCTCCAAGAACATGAACATGCCCTAAAATAACTGTTTGAATAAGAAATATGATAAATATCCAAAGAAAAATTTTAAAATTCCTCATTATTTATCTCCGTTTCAATTAATATCATAAATTTGCCGCGTAACCAATTAATTCATCCCGTTAATGATAAGCACCTCATACAGTCTGTCAAAATCCACCATAGGCTCGACTGTGGCATAATTCAAATTACCGGTTGCGTCAGAACTGATTTCACGTATTGAACCCACAAGAAGTCCCGGCGGATATATGCCGCTCGAACCTGATGTCTCCAACAAATCCCCGACTATGAGATTTGAGCCTTTGTCTATAAAACTCATCTTACAATAATTTTGGTCACAAAGTTCGTTATCACCTTCCACCACCGCAACGCTGCCTGTTCTTGAAACCTTTACACCCATAGCGCTGCCGGGATCCAGTATAGTTGAGACAACTGACCAGGTTGGTCCCGCCTCAATGACCTTTCCTACAACTCCGTCAGGAGTTACCACGGCATTTCCCACGGAAACTCCCGCAAGAGAACCCTTATTTATCTGTATTGTATCATATCTGTTATTTGAAGAATACGCTATCACAGTAGCGGCAACCGAAGAATAATTGCTCAGACTCTCCTGTAATCCGAGAATTTCTTTCAATCTCTCGCTCTCCTCGCGGTAATTCGTAATGTCTTTATTTTGTTTTTTGAGCTCGTTCATTTCACGGACGAGTCTTTCATTTTCCTCTTTATAACTCTTCATTTCACGGATAAAATCAGTCGTGTCTGACACCTTATGCGAAATATACGCGACTCCGTTCTGAAAAGGAGAAAGTACGGTGCGCAGCAGAGAAGATACCGGATTAAAGCCGATAAAATGCGCGATTCCAACACACAATAGCACTGCCGCTGTTACTACGGCGGCAAGCTGCACGCCTCTTTTTTTGAAAAATGATGACATCTCTACAAAACCTTCCGTTATAAAATTTAATAATTATTTCGAAGCCTCTATAAGTTCTTTAACGTTATCAAGAGCCTTACCCGTTCCGATTACAACACAGTCAAGCGGGTATTCCGCCACATGAGTCGGTATTTTCGTCATTTCTGTTATGAGCTTATCTAATCCCTTGATAAGCGCTCCTCCGCCTGTCAGCGTTATGCCTCTTTCCATAATATCAGCGGCAAGTTCAGGAGGTGTATTTTCAAGCGTAAGTTTTATCGCCTCAGTCATTTCATCTATATTCTCACTTATTGCCTCTCTTATTTCGCTTTCTTTAATCTGCGCCGTTTTGGGAAGACCTGTTGTCACGTCGCGTCCTCTCACCTCATAAACGGCTTCCTCATCGTCCTCATAAGCCGAGGCTATTGATATTTTTATCTCCTCAGCCATTTTATCTCCTATATTAATTTGATTTTCCTTGTTCAGATAATTTACAATCGC
>CAJUEZ010000035.1 GCA_910585485.1 uncultured Clostridia bacterium | reverse complement strand
ATTTTTTAGCCGCGTACAGCAGATAGGCGGAATCCACACCGCCTGAAAATCCCAGTGCCGCCTTTGGATTTTTCAAAAAAAACTCTTTAATTTCCACAAAAACACTCCTTTTCCAAAAGCGGCTCTCTTAGTAACACTGCCAATACTGAATACCTTTTTCTTGTGTGTTTATAATTTATTTCACCCAATCTTCCCATTCATAATCTTCTTTATTGTCTTCCATCATATTCTGTGTAAATTCAAGCGCGCAAATGACATTCAGACACCACTGTGCCGTGAAGTTGGTTGAAATCCAGAACATTTCGTCTAAGTTTTCATTATTAAAATAATTTTTTAGTATGGCAGTATCAAAATTATCCTTCTTATCCTTACCTGCAAGAGAATGTATAAGCACCTGCCAAACCTGATATGCCAATTTTCTATCATCCGTCTTATTCGCCGCGTATGCCGCTATAGATGATGCCATATAAGGATATGCAAAACCTTCGCCGCTTATTAAGCCGTTTGACTTCTCGCGTTTTTTCTCCGGCGGCAGGAAGTAGAATTTCCCGTAATCTATAAGCATATCTTTGAATTCCGCGTCTTCTAAAAGTTCTTCAAGTTCAAACCATGTCTGCGGACCTCCCATACAAATTGCAAGGTGCGAGCCGCCCGCGGCATTTTCACCGATATATCCGAGATGTCCGCTTTGGGGATCATATTCAAAATTCGTTCCCGACATAAGACGCAGCGGTGCTTTTTTCAAATCGTTTAAACCGACAAGAATTTTGTCCTTATATCTTTCATCGCCGTACATTTCCCACTGCATATACCAATTTGAACAATAAGTTGACCAATCAGGTCCGCTTCTCGCGTGTGTCGGCAATTTGCTCTCAACCCCTCTATACGAGTAACGCAACGGGTCTGTTTTTATTGTGGCAAAGTCCGCATCCTTAACATCGTCAAAAACATCTCTTAATCTATAATCTCCGCCAAGAAGGAAATACATTGCTCGATGGTGTCCCGCCATAGCAATACGCGGTTCTTTGCAAGAATCTCCCCAATGCACAACGTTGTGACGGCTGCCAAGTCCCTTCAAATCGCCGAAATGATATATATCCACATCAGAACTATGACGACTCATAGCTTCAGCCATTGTGAAAATATCCTCTCTGCCGCTGCGCATAAACGCGAGCCACAGCCAAAGTGTCGGAACAAGTTCCGTATTCTGCCACGCGTAGCCGCCAAGATCATATTTCCAACAGTGGCGCTGAGCGTCATATGTGTGCATTATGTCGCCGTAATCCCATAAACCATACCAATGACGCTGCTCAACCTCGTTTTTATAAAACTCAAAAGCTTTGTCAAGTTCCTTTTCAAGCCATTTTTTCAAAGGTGTATCCTTTTTTATAAGACTCCAGTTACCCATCGCTTTTGTCTCATGATAATACTCAGGGTCCGCAACAAGCACAGGCGGTTTTTGCGTTCTGTCAGCCTGGCGCATAAGTTCTTCATCAGACGGCACGCAATCATACATATAAACAGTCATTTCATTTGTATTCGCAATACCATACGCGGACGCGCCTATCTCCGGAAATCCCTCGTAATACGTCTGGTCATGCGCAATCACATCATAATGGCGCATATCCTGCGCCGCGGCATCCGGCGGAACAATCCATGCCGTAAGCTTAGCATTTTCACCGCAAAGCCCGTCAGCATAAATTGACGTCGGATACTTCTGCCAAAAATCACGCATACAAACTGCTAAGCCACTGTTCTCATCAGCTATATACACAAGTCCTTTTGATCTCTTGCCCCAGTTTGCCTTTATGAACGCGCACTCCTTGTGTCCTGTACTTTTCTTAACCTCAAAACTATCAGGAGAAATCTGCTGCAAACGGTAGCTGTCCCACTTTGTAACATTATCAATTTCCTCTTCTGTCACAGGATTTCCGTTTCTCAAATCAGTAAGTCCGTCAAGCGTGATTGTCTCTCCCGCAAGCTGTCTTGAATGTACCGGCTGTATTCCGATTGACGGTCCAAGCCTCGGTCTCCACAAATTAAGCATCTGCATTGCCTCATGCATAACACCGTGGTCACCCGTAATCTTTATACGGCGATTATAGAGTTTACCTTCCATTCCACGTGAAAATTCAACTCCCACTCCCTTGATAAAGTCTGTTGCTTCATTGCCGTCATATAGGAATGTGTGCATTATTTTTACTTTCTTATCCCCGTAATACAAAGAAAATCTGATTATATACCGCAAAAACGAATCACCGTCCGCGCTTTTATGCGTACCTGCAATTTTCACGGTTGTTGCAAGCGAGCCGCTGTGTTCTATCGACACTTCTTCAATATCACCATAATACGGCACCATTTTCTTTATCTCAATACCGTCTTTCTCACTTCTTAATTCCTTTATAACTTTCAAAGACGCTTCCGCATACGCTGTCTTCATCAGAGTTTTGCCCGATTTGGGGAACACTACCTTAAACGCGCCGTTATTCACAGTAAATTCGCTGTCCGTTTCTGTGACAACATTTCCGCCGACAGTGACGCTTACACCGTCATTACGCAATTCGACGCTATCGGTGTTTTCAATTTTTGCCGTGTATGAACTCCACTTTACGCTTCCGTCAGGATAATATGCTATAGGCTCTTCCTCAAAAGCTATAACTTCTCCCTTGTCATCGAAAAGATTATAACAAACATCGTCTTTTTTTTCTCCCTTATTCCAGGGCACTCCGAAAGTGACGTATCCGCCCTTTTCACGTCCGTCAAGCCAATGCAATTTTATACTTTTCATCCTTTTTACCTCCAGATTATACTCGGGCAACACCCGTATCACGCGCCGCCTTTGCTACAGCTTTGGCAACATTTTCAGCCACTCGCTTGTCAAAAGCGTCCGGGATTATGTATTCCTCGTTAAGTTCATCATCTTTTATAATATCCGCTATAGCCTGCGCCGCGGCAATTTTCATCTCATCGTTTATGTCACTTGCTCTTACATCAAGCGCACCTCTAAATATTCCGGGGAAAGCGAGAACATTATTTATCTGATTCGGGAAATCACTTCTTCCTGTGCCAATAACTCTTACTCCCGCTTTTTTCGCAGCGTCGGGCATAATTTCAGGAATCGGATTTGCCATAGCGAAAACTACAGGATCACTCGCCATTTTTGACACCATTTCCTCTGTCAGTATTCCCGGCGCCGAAACACCGATGAACAAATCTGCGCCTACTATAGCTTCGCTAAGCTGCACGTCAAGATTATCGGGGTTTGTAAGCTGAGCAAGCTTTGCCTGTTCACTGTTCATTTGCTCGTTTCCGCGGTATAGTGAACCGAATTTATCACACATAATAACATTTTTAAGTCCTCTTGAAACAAGAAGTCTCGTTATAGCCATTCCCGCGCTGCCCGCGCCGTTTACAACAGCCTTTATATCTTTTATATCTTTCCCCACAACCTTAAGCGCATTCAGCACAGAGGCAAGCACAACGACAGCCGTTCCATGCTGATCGTCATGAAATACAGGAATATCGCATTCTTCTTTCAGCCTTCTTTCAATTTCAATACATCTCGGCGCGGAAATATCCTCAAGGTTTATTCCGCCGAACGATCCCGCTATCAGCTTAACGCAGTTTACAATCTCATCAACATCCTTTGAACGCACGCAAAGCGGGAACGCGTCCACGTCAGCAAATGTTTTAAAAAGCGCGCATTTGCCCTCCATTACCGGCATACCTGCCTCAGGTCCTATGTCACCAAGTCCGAGAACTGCCGTACCGTCCGTTATTACCGCCACGAGATTTCCGCGGCGCGTGTACTTATAAGATAGATTCGTATCTTTTGATATTTCAATACACGGTTCAGCGACACCCGGTGTATACGCGACAGAAAGTTCGCCTCTGTTAGTCACCTTCGCCCGTGATACCACCTCTATTTTTCCATTCCATTCTTCATGCTGTTTAAGCGCAAATTCTTTCTTGTCCATATTATCTTATGACGCTCCTTCCAAAACCAATCAAATAATTTAGCTAAAATATACAATTACAACTATAATATCACATTTTTTTTTCATATTCAATATATTTATTGCACTTTATACCCATTAAAATGTAATTATACAAATTTACCAAGTATCGCTGTTGAATTTCTAATAAAAATATGCACAGATTTTTCCGCTAAATCTTTTCTTTTTGTAAAAAATAGTATATAATATATACATACCGCTATGAGAATATTAAAAATATATAGATAACAATTCTGAAAGGAGGAATTTGCTTATGATTACCATTTCCGGTAAAACAGTCTGCACGGGAGTTGCTTTTGGTCCTGTTTTTGTTTTCAGTCGTGAAGAAAGCACTATAAAACGTCATCATATCGAAAGCAGTGATGATGAGATAGCCCGTTTTGAAATTGCCCGCAAAAAGGCGATTGAAGAGTTGGGAATGCTGTATGACAAAGCCATATCAGAAGTTGGGGAATCCAACGCTATGATTTTTCAAATACATCAAATGATGCTGGAGGATTTGGACTATATAGAATCCATAAAAAATATTATAACAGACCAACTGATTAACGCTGAAACCGCCGTGGGGCAGACATGCGATAACTTCGTTCAGATGTTCAAGGCTATGGATGACGACTACATGCGCGAGAGAAGCGCGGACGTGAAAGATGTTTCCGAAAGACTTATTAAAATACTGTCAGGCAAGGATAACGGCGGCATTGTCACAAGTGAGCCTGTTATTATAGTAGCCGACGACCTTGCGCCCAGTGAAACGGTGCAGTTTGACAAAAGTAAAATACTTGCTTTTGTGACCGAGGGTGGTTCTACAAACTCTCATACCTCAATACTTGCAAGAATGATGAATATTCCCGCCGTCATAGGCGCGAAAGGTTCTCTTAAATCCGAGTTTAACGGAAAAAGAGCGATTGTTGATGGTTTTACAGGCACGATGTATATTGATCCCGATGAGGAAACAGTAAAAAAACTGACCAAAAAGAAACAAGAAATTGAGGAGCAAACAAAATTTCTTGAAAAACTTAAGGGATGTGAGAGCGTTACCAAAGACGGACAGCGTATTGATTTATTCGCGAATATAGGAAATGTTCTTGATGTGGGAAGCGTGTTGAAAAACGACGCCGAGGGAATAGGTCTTTTCAGAAGTGAATTTCTGTATCTCGAAAGCAAGGATTACCCTTCCGAGGATGTACAGTTCGGCGCGTATAAGGAAGTCCTTTCAAAAATGGTCAATAAGCGTGTCATTATAAGAACGCTCGACATCGGTGCTGACAAGCAGGTGGGATATTTTAATATGCCTAAAGAAGAAAATCCCGCAATGGGAATACGCGCAATAAGAATTTGTCTGAAAAGACCTGATATATTCAAAACGCAGCTTCGCGCGCTTTACCGCGCTTCAGTATTCGGCAGACTCGCAATAATGTTCCCTATGATTGCTTCTGAGTGGGAAATTCTAAAGGTTTTGGAAATAATCGATGAGGTCAAAGCGGAACTTGACAGCGAGGGCATCGCATACTCCAATCATATTGAACTTGGTTGTATGATTGAAACTCCCGCCGCGGCTGTCACAAGCGATATACTGTCAAAGCATCTTGACTTCTTCTCAATAGGAACTAACGACCTCACTCAGTACACACTGGCAGCTGACCGTCAAAATCCCGATATAGGCGATTTCTGTGACGCGCACCACACAGCTGTTCTTCGCCTTATCAATACGGTCACTCAAAACGCTCACAAAAATAATACATGGGTCGGAATATGCGGCGAACTCGGCGCTGACTTAGAACTTACCGAGGTATTTCTCGCCATGGGAATTGATGAACTTTCTGTTACTCCCAACGCAATTCTGCCCATAAGAAAAAAAGTAATTGAAACAGATGTTTCAGCTATTAAGGATAAGGTTCTGAGCAAATATCTGATACAAAGCTGATGTTTCAGCTTACAAAAAAAGCTGTAAAAACTATGTTTTTACAGCTTTTTATTTTTTAACTATTTTTCGGTTTGAATCTCTATATTCTCCCCATCGCTTGACATTACAATATGTCCCTGAGTATCTGTTCTGTATATTTCTGTTTCCGCGTCATAAAGTTTGCTCATAGTTTCCTTGTGAGGATGCCCGTAAGAATTATCCTTCTCACAGCTTATCACAGCGTATTGCGGCATAACAGCGCGCAGAAAAGGATATGATGTTGAACCGGAAGACCCATGATGTCCCACCTTTAAAACAGTGGATTTAAGATTCGCGCCGCTTGATAAAATCTCTTCCTCCTCATCACGTTCCGCATCACCCGTAAATAAAAACGATGTGTTTCCGTATGTTATTTTTAACACTATTGACGTGCTGTTGGTTTCTTTTCCTCTTTCGTTTATAGGTCCTAAAAATTCAATGCCGGCGCTTCCGATTGAAATTCTCTCTCCCGCCTTCGGATTCTTTATTTTTAGTCCTTGCTTTTTTACTTTATTGACAAAATCTTTGTATGCCTTTGTATCAGCTCCGGTTTTCGGCGCGTACACCGCTCCGGCATTTGCGACCGACAATGCCGCGGACAATCCTCCGACATGGTCCTCATGCGCGTGCGAGCATACAACATATTCCAAGTTGTCTATCCCCTGCTGTTTCAAATATGACGCGACAAGTCTGCTGTCCCCGACGTTTCCGCCGTCTATAAGCATAGCGTCTCCATCACATATCACAAGCGCACAGTCCGCTTGCCCCACATCAATATAATGCACCTCAAACGACGAATGTTCAGGTATATCATTCTCGATGCTGCATCCCGCAAGAGTGAAAAATATTAAAACCGTTATAATAAAGCTTATTATTTTTTTCATATTATTTTTGTTTTACTTCAATTTATACGCTATATCGTTCCAGAAAAGTTCTTTTTCCATGCTCTCTGTCGTGGTATTCTCGCCGATATGAACGAACTCAATTCCCATCATGTTCGCCCAGTCTTTCATCATTTCAGCTGTAACATCATATGACAGCACGCTATGGTGCGCGCCTCCTGCCATTATCCAGCACTCCGCCGATACCTCAAGCGACGGAAGCGGTTTCCACATAACTCCTGCAACAGGGAGTTTCGGCATAGGCTTTAGCGGATTGCAAGCTTTAATATCGTTTACAATAAGTCTCATTCTGCCGCCCATATCAACAAGCGAGGCAACTATAGCGTCGCCGTTCTTTGAGTCGAACACAAGTCTTGCAGGGTCGCCCTTGCCGCCTATACCAAGCGGATGAACCTGAATTTTCGGCTTATCAGCCGCAACGAGCGGACATACCTCCAGCATGTGCGCACCGAGAATATGCTCATTGCCCTTTTCAAGATGATATGTATAGTCCTCCATGAACGCCGTACCGCCATTCATGCCCTCAGCCATGGCCTTCATTATAGCATCCATAGCGGCAACCTTCCAGTCGCCCTCCGCGCCGAAGCCGTAACCGTCAGCCATCATATTCTGCGCCGCAAGTCCGGGGAGCTGTTCAAGCTCATGGAGCGTGTCAAAATGCGTTACAAACGCGCTGTAGTCAAACTCCTCGCAAATCTTTCTTATGGCGATTTCCTCTTTAGCCTGATAACGTACAGCGTCAATATTGTCGGTATCCATTGTATAACGGCTCTCGTATTCCTTCATTTTGGCGTCAACCTCAGCGTCGGTAACCTCGCTTAAAACGTCCACCAAATCGCCTACCGCTCTGTACTCAACATCCCAGCCAAACTTAATCTCAGCCTCAACCTTATCGCCCTCTGTAACGGCAACCTGACGCATGTTATCGCTGAAACGAACCATTTTAAGTTCCTGCGACAGCGCGTAACCGCACGCGCTTCTCATCCAGTTTGACAGCTTCGTCTGCGGTTCATCGTCCTCCCAGTAGCCTACGATAATTTTTCTCGGCATACGAAGTCTTGAGCCGATAAAACCGTGTTCCCTGTCGCCGTGTGCCGACTGGTTCAGGTTCATGAAGTCCATATCAATCTCATTCCACGGAATTTCACGGTTGAACTGCGTATGGAAATGGCAGTAGGGCTTCTTGAAGTCCTTTAAGCCGTTTATCCACATTTTTGACGGGCTGAAAGTGTGCATCCATGCGATAACGCCGGCGCACTTGTCGTCATACGACGCTTCCTTAAAGAGCTTTGTAATCTCCGCAGGTGATTTTACCGTCGGCTTCCACACGATTTTACACGGCATTTTACCCGACTCGTTAAGGCCCTTAACCATAGCCTCGCTGTCCTTTGCCACTTGGTCAAGAGTTTCCTGACCATAGAGGAACTGGCTTCCCGTAACAAACCAGAACTCAAATTCTTTTATTGATTTCATATTTTCCGTTCTCCTTTTTATGTATTAGATAGAATTATTATATATGAAACCATCATTTTTTTCAATAGATTTTCCGCACTTTTTCCATATATTTTCCGACATCTTCACATCGCATAAAACCCGACATTATACAAATTCCCGCAGCGCCCGCGTCAATTGCCGACGGCGCGTTTTCAGGCGTCATTCCGCCTATCGCGAAAACGGGTATTGTAACAGCTTCACAGACGTTTCTCAAAAAGTCAAGCCCTCTCGGTTCAACCCCTTTTTTGCAGTCGGTTGCAAAGATATGGCCTGCCGTTACATATGACGCTCCTATATTCTGCGCTTCAGCCGCTTCCTGAGCGGAATGTATTGACGCTCCGACAACATCAAACTCCGTCAAGTCCGCCGTCCTAAAAATATTCATTGGCAAATGTATTCTTTTACATCCCAGTTTTCTTGCCGTATTTATAAACGTATGCAAAATAACATCGGGGCAAAAAGCCATAATCTGTTTTGCGAGTGTCTCATATTCCCTCTCGGATAAATCCTTCTCGCGGAGAATTACAGGAATACCCTCCCCGTTTATTTTCTTGAGCTGTCCTAAAAAATCATTACAAAGAGCTCGGTTTGAAACAGCTATGACATCATACATAAACATAGTCGCTCATAACAGGCTGTAAGCCTGCATCCTCAATCGCCTTATATACTTCGTCCACATTTCTCGGGTCAGAAATTTCAAACTGCTCGTCGCCTTTTTTCTCGCCGCTGTGGTCGCCTATACCCGTTGAAACACCGGCGCTTATCTTTGTAGCCGCAATTTTTATAACATTGTTTCTGAACCTCTCACACTCACGGGTTGATATTGTAATGTTTGAAAACGGCATAAACAGACGGTATGCGCATATTATCTGCAATAACTGCGGTTCATGCACGTCCTTTGGATTGATTTTATCATTGTTGATAATCGGTCTTAGTCTCGGGCACGAAAAGGCTATTTCCGCATGCGGATACTTGCGCTGTAATAGATACGCGTGCATACCTGTAGCAAACGCGTCCTTTCTGAAATCGTCAAGTCCCAGAAGCGCAGCGAAGCCCACTCCCCTCATTCCGCCGAGGATTGCTCTCTCCTGCGCGCAGAAGCGGTATGGGAAAATGCGCTTGTGTCCCTCCAGGTGAAGCGTTTCATATTTATCGCTGTTGTATGTCTCCTGAAACACCGTTACAAAGTCCGCGCCGCACTCGTGCAGATACGCGTACTCATCGCTGTTCATCGGGTACACCTCAACTCCTACCAGCTTAAAATATTTTCTCGCTGTTTTACACGCCTCGCCTATGTATTTCACGTCCGACATCTTACGGCTCTCACCAGTCAGAATGAGGATTTCCTGCAAGCCTGTTTTTGCAATTTCCTGCATCTCCCTGTCAATCTCCTCTGACGTAAGTTTTGCTCTGTTTATTTTATTGTGACAGTTAAAACCGCAGTAAATACAGTAGTTTTCGCAGTAATTTGCGATATAGAGCGGTGTGAACATATAAATGGAATTGCCGAAGTGCTTTCTCGTCTCCGCCTGAGCCTTCCTGGCCATCTCCTCCAAAAACGGCAGTGCCACAGGCGACAAAAGCGCCTTAAAGTCCTCGGGTGTAACGCTGTCCTTATTAAGCGCGCGGCTTACGTCTGACGCGGTGTACTTATCGTAATCATACGCTTCCATTTCAGTTATAACTTCATCCAGAATATCAGACTTAATCACCTCCATATCAGGAAGGTATTTCATATGGTCAATTCTATGTTCCACTTTTTAGTCCTCCTATAAAATCCTCAGGGACACCAGCCCCTTGTATTTCTGCTGTTCGTTTCACGAATCCATCTCCAAAAATCCCGTGAGCGGCGACGACGCGCTCGCTCCCTTTTCTATAACTCGTCCCAGTCCGCTAAGATACGCCGCGCGTCCTGCCTCAATCGCCCGTTTAAACGCGCACGCCATTGCCGGGACGTCTCCTGCAGTCGCAATAGCGGTATTTGCCATAACAGCCGCCGCGCCCATTTCCATCGCCTCGCAAGCCTGAGACGGTCTGCCGATACCTGCGTCTATGATTATCGGCAAATCAATTTCATCAATCAAAATCTGTATAAATTCCTTTGTGCAAAGTCCCTTGTTTGAACCTATCGGCGCACCTAACGGCATAATCGTTGCCGCGCCTGCGTTCTTTAAGTCACGCGCCGCATTCAAATCAGGATACATATACGGCATTACAACAAAGCCCTCTTTTGCGAGGATTTCCGTTGCCTTGATAGTTTCGGTGTTGTCGGGTAAAAGATATTTTGAGTCTCTTATACACTCTATCTTAATAAAATCACCGCAACCGACCTCTCTTGCCAATCTCGCTATTCTTACCGCCTCGCCGGCGTTTCGCGCGCCTGAGGTGTTCGGGAGAAGCGTTACTCCTTCCGGTATGTAGTCAAGAATATTCGCTACATTGCCCGTTGCCGCGCGGCGCAGGGCAAGCGTTATAATCTGCGCACCTGCATTCTCAACCGCCGCTTTTATAAGGTCAAGCGAATACTTGCCCGATCCGAGAATAAATCTTGATGTAAATTCGTGTCCCTGAATTATTAGTTTATCGTCCATTGTTTTCTACTCCTTTTTTCTGAAATATACAAATTGAGATAAAACCGTCCATTATATCAGCCTCCGCCCATGAATGCCACTACCTCTATCGTATCTCCGTCCTCTATAGGAGTTATTTCATAATCATCCTTTTTTATTATCACTCCATTAATTTCTACGGCGATACGCTCCTTTCTGAAATTATTTTCACGAAGAAGCTCATTTAGATTGTCGTACGTTTTATTTTCTTTACCGTTTAGTGTAATCATAATACTTTCTCCTTTACTATTTGCAAAATAAAAAGGTTACACAAAGACGGTTCTACCCGTGGTGGTAGACCCCTTCGTGTAACCTTTAGTTTCACTCTACTAATTATTATAACAATTTTTCCGATTTTGTCAAGTGCTTTTAGTTTTTATACTCTAACAGCAAGTCACGAAACTTTGACGCATTCTGCGCGCTTGTTTCGGCGAAGTCATAAAATGCCTGTTTTGCTTTTTCATTATCATCAGTAATATCCGCGTAATTCTGAAAATCACGCACCATCTCCATTGAATTCTCCCATGACCTTAAAAGTCTGTCATATGTTGTAATTTTTATTTGCTTGTGACACATGCCAATAGCCTCCTGTACATTATTTTACAGTATTATTTTCCCTCATGAATTACTTATTATTCATATTACAAAAAAAAATCAGGGCATATGCCCTGATCTTATATTTCCGGTGCAAGATATTTCTTTTCCTCAAGAGCTTTTTCTATAAGATTAAGCGTTTCCTCGCTGTCCGCTCTTACAGTATGATAATGATACCCTGATGTTATATTCATTAAAGCGGTGGATTTTCCGCTTACCAGTCCTTCAATGCACTGCTGAACATTACGTCTTGAAGAAATATTAAGCTTCGCCTCTATTTTGCCGTATACTCTGTGCCATACAAACACATCTACTACTGTTCCGCCTATATCCACTATCGTCTTCAATTCATCCTCAGTCTGCTCGTTTGTATGCCATACTTTAAACACTCTTGTGCATGAAGCGGCTTTATCGCTCAGCACATATCCTTTATTTGTAGAGAGTATATCATAACCGGACGCTTTCAAAAGCGCAATATCCTGAACTATTACCTGCCTTGAAACAGCAAGTCTCTTCGACAGCGCGTTTCCGGATATTGGCTCATCACTCGTGGTTATAAGTCTTATAATCTCCTCTCGTCTTTCGACTGCGTTCATTTTACCAACCTCTCTTAAATAGCATGAAGATTTTTCAGCGACAAGTCCATAATCGGCGCTGAATGAGTCAGCGCTCCGCTTGAAATATAATCTACGCCTATATTCACAAGTCTTGCAACGTTTTCCTTTGTCACATTTCCGCTGCATTCCGTTTCTGCTTTACCCGCCGCTAACTTTACAGCTTCCTTCATATCCTCAACGCTCATATTATCGAGCATAATTATATCCGCGCCCGCTTCCAGTGCTTCTTTAAGCATATCAAGATTTTCAACCTCAATCTCTATTTTTCTTACAAACGGCGCGTATTCCTTAGCCATTTTGACAGCTTCTTTAACTCCTCCTGCCGCGCCGATATGGTTATCTTTCAAAAGAATACCGTCGCTTAAATTATATCTGTGATTACAGCCGCCGCCCGCCTTTACAGCGTACTTTTCAAATACTCGCATATTCGGGGTTGTTTTACGGGTATCGAGAAGCTTTGTTTTGCTTCCTTCAAGAAGCTTAACGATTGAATTTGTGTATGTCGCTATACCGCTCATACGCTGCAAATAATTAAGCGCCGTTCTCTCTCCTGAAAGGAGCACTCTTATATCGCCTCTCACAACTCCTATTTTATCACCGTTCTTTACAAAATCTCCGTCTTTTGCGTTAAGAATTACCTCTGTTTTATCGTCAAGAAGTTCAAATACTCTCTTGAAAACGTCAAGACCGGCAATTATACCATCCTGTTTACAGATAAGGTCTACCTCGCCCATTTGGAATGTGCGCATAACAGAATTGGTTGTAATGTCCTCGCTTGTTATATCCTCTCTGAGCGCGCTTAAAATCAGTTCGTCCGCATTAAGCGCCATAGTTATATTATTCATGTCTTTTCTTCTCCTTTTCTATCTCATCAAGTATCGTCTTTTTATATTCTTTCTCATAGTTTTTGTATAACGTCTTATCCGCTTTTATTTCACCGCTGTATTTCGATTCGCTGTATTTCTTTGTCATATGTTTCGCCGCGCGTTTTGCAAACACAAGGCTCTCCAGAAGCGAATTACTTGCGAGACGGTTTTTACCATGTACGCCGTTACATGAAGTTTCTCCTACCGCGTACAACCTTCCCATTGATGTTTTGCTGTATTCATCAACAGCTATTCCGCCCATGAAATAATGCTGCGCCGGCACAACCGGAATACATTCCTTTGTCACATCATATCCCTCTTCAAGACAATGCTTGTATATATTTGGGAAATGACTTTTTATCATCTCTGTAGGTATCGGTTTCATTGAAAGCCACACATACGGCTTATTATCCTTTTCCATCTCATCATATATTGCTTTGGCGACGACATCACGCGGCTGTAGTTCATCAACAAACCGCTGCATGTGCGAGTTAAACAGCACAGCACCCTCTCCTCTAACGGATTCCGAGATTAAAAATCTCCTTCCTTTTTTCACAGAATAAAGAGTTGTAGGATGAATTTGTATATAATCAATATTTTGCAATTTCACCCCATGTTTTAAGGCTATCGCAAGCGAATCTCCGGTAAGATGTCTGTAATTTGTCGAATGCTTATAAATTCCGCCTATTCCGCCTGTCGCGAGAACTGTATAATCGGCGATGACAGGCACGCAATCACCGTCTTTATCATGCCCGATTATACCGCGGCATTCGTCTCCGTCTTCTATTATGTCCACCATTGTAAAATGCTCAATAATTGTTACATTATCGAGTTTTTTCACTGCGTCAAGAAGATGTGAGGTTATTTCCCTTCCCGTTACATCCTCGTGAAAAAGTATTCTTGGTATGGAATGCGCTCCCTCTTTCGTATATACAAATTCACCGTCTTTTTTTTCAAATCTCACTCCGCATTTTACAAGGTCGTTTATCACGTCACGCGAGGAGCGTATCATTATATCAACAGATTGCTTATTATTCTCATAATGTCCCGCCCTCATGGTATCCTCAAAATAGCTGTCATAATCCGCATCATTTTTCAAGACGCAGATTCCACCCTGCGCGAGAAACGAATCGCTTTTGTCCGCGTCGCTCTTTGTCACCATTACTATTTTTTTATCACGCGGAAGATTCATGGCGCAGTAAAGTCCTCCCACACCGCATCCTACGATGACTATATCAGTTTTCATTTTAATCTCCTTAATTATTTCGCCATATCCAACATTCTGTCAAGCGGCACAAGTGATTTTTTGCGGTTTTCGTCACTTATTTCAACAGCGTTTTCTCCTGTTTTCAGCACATGACACACTTTCTCAACAGTGTTAAGTTTCATATTCGGGCAAAAATGCTTCGTTCCCGCAAAGTAGAATTTCTTATTTGGGTTCTTTACTCTCAGTTCATATCCGACACCACACTCGGTGCATATAATAAATTCTTCGTTATCACTTTTTGAGGCATAGTCGATTATACCTGATGTGCTGCCTATATAATCGGCTAAATCAAGCACCTCCTGTTTACATTCAGGATGTGCCAGCACAAGCGCTTTCGGATATTTTTGCTTTATTTGCCTAACGTTATCCGCAGTTATTGACACATGCACATGACAGAATCCATCATTTAAAATAACATTTTTTTCAGGAACCTGCTTTGCGACATGTCTGCCCAAATTTTCATCAGGAATAAAGAATATATTTTTATTCGGCAATGCCTTTACAATTTTCACCGCGTTTGATGAAGTCACACATACATCACTGTGACATTTCAATTCCGCTGTAGAATTTATATAACAGACAACAGCGAGATCTTCATACTTTTCCCTCATCTCTTTAATCTTTTCCGCGTCAGCCATATGCGCCATAGGGCAATCCGCCGACATGTCAGGCATAAGCACTGTTTTTTCAGGATTTAAAATTTTCGCGCTTTCTCCCATGAAAGACACTCCGCAAAATACAATAGTCTCAGCGTCTGACTGTTTTGCTATTTTTGCCAAATAGTAAGAATCTCCTATATAATCCGCTATTTTCTGCACTTCATCATCAACATAGTAGTGAGCGAGAATAACCGCGTTTTTCTCCTTTTTCAGTTGTTCGATTTCTTTTACAATTTCACTCATGATATTATCAGAAACTCCTTTCACACAATCCGGATATACATTCTAATCTGATTGTTTTAATCAGTATATCACTTATCAAGACAGGTGTCAAGACACCTGTAAAAAAACAGTGTGAAAAACACACAAAAACAGCAGGGATTATCCCTGCTGTTTGATATATTCGTTAAACTTCTTTATATGATTTCGCGCCGATTTTATAATTGACTCATCTATGCAGTTCTTCTCAGCGTTAAAAATACTTTGAAGCACGTCCTCTGTTACAAAGCTGTCAGACGCGTAAATTGTTTCTGTATAATTTATATCCGAAAGAACAGAGAGTGTTTTCTCCGAATACGACATCGGCACAAACGGTATACCCATTCTTGCCGCAAGTATAACTGAATGAAGTCTTATTCCCAAAATTACACCGCAGCGTTTTATATTACCCAGCATATCTGAAATACTTGTATAACTCACAATTTCAATCATATCCTTGTGCTTTGCTTCTCTATACACTTTTTTTGCCGCGATAACATCGTTTTCAAGACCTGTGTCCAAGCACAGAAGTATTACTTTCTTACCTGTTTTCTTTATATATCCGTCCGTTACCACTGAAAGCGCCGCGCAGTCCGCGCTGCTATGCACTGCTATTCCGAGAGCGTTTTCGCATGATACATCGGGTATCATACTGTCCGGCATTGAAAACACCATATCCGGATATTTTTCACAATGCGTTTTGGGGAGATTTTTTCTTATGTATTCATATGACGCCCCATCGCGTGTTGTTATAAAATCGTATCCGCCAAGTTGACGCTGTATTACTTTTTCCGCCGGGTTATTTATAAAATTACTTATATTGCAGTTTAAAACAGCCCTTTTACCGGAATAATGTTTCTCTCTCAGCATATCACGCATGCGGTATAATATCCCCATATTATTATGTATGAGAAACCCTGAGCCGGTAACTTTCAAGTACCAGTCAAACCCATTCTTCGCGCAAGTATATTCCACATTGTCTATATTCAGTTTGTCGAGCGGAGTATAAAGTTCATGCCCTCCAAGTCCCTTCGCGGCTATCGTCAGCATTAAATCATCGCCCAAATTACAGTCCGCGTATCCGTCAAGCAAAATTCTCATAGTAATCACCATCTGCTATATTCTTCAACCAATCTCAATTTCACCTTCATTGGCATGACGAGTATACATATCAGGAAAATCCTGTGCCTTAATTTACATTTTCGCTTTAATGCTCCTTTTATGTACTTTTTCATTATTCCGCTTTTGAGCACATGACTTGCGGTATCAACATGATCATCAACACATAGTCCGATGTTATACAAAATAACCATCGAGGCGGTATATAAAACGCTGCTTCTCACATCGCCTTCCGCCTTAATAATATATTCCATAAACAAATCAAATATAGCGGCAAGTCTCACAGCCGAATTGCTGTGAAGATGACTGTTCTCATGCTGATAATAGTTATAGTATGGTTTTGAAATAAAATATACCATTTTAAGATGATTTATAAGTTCAAGATTAAAAAGCAAGTCCTCCGAAAAGCATTTTTTTGTATCATGAAAAACCACTCCCGTTTGACGGAGAAAATCAAGATTAATCATTTTATTGCATACTTCAAAACTATGAGTGCATGTGGAGAAATATTTATCCATATATTTCCCTCTGTCCTTTATATTCACAGCCATGTCGGAATATGAAAGCTGTAATTTTTCACTTCCGTCGGGATATATATCGCGTATGTTGCACTGAACCATATCGGCATTTTCACTCTTGGCTTTTATGTACATCTTCTTAAGCATATCCGCCTCTATCGTATCATCGGAATCAACAAATGCCACATACTCTCCCCTTGCCATTTCCAATCCGCTATTTCTCGCTATGCCCTGTCCCATATTCCTTTGACTTTTAACTATAACTCTCTCATCTTTTATCTTTTCAAGAACTTTTAACGTGTTATCATTCGAGCCGTCATCTATAACGATAATCTCTATATTTTTAAGGGTTTGATTTGTTATGCTGCTTATACATTGTTCAATGCAGTTCTCACGATTAAAAACCGGCACTATCACACTTACCGCAATATCCATCTTATTTCTCCTTTTTATGCCTTTTATATATAATAACACAAAGATTTTTTTTTGTAAACACTTATAATTGACTACCTGTAAAAAGCATGATATACTTATAGTATATTATTTCTAAAGGAGCGCTGACGTATGGAACCATTGCTGAGTATAATTGTACCGGTATATAATGTATGCGGTTTTCTTGAAAAATGTCTTGGCAGCATTATGGCTCAGACTTTTACTGATTTCGAACTTATTGTAGTTGATGACGGTTCCACTGACGGCAGCGGCGAATTATGCGATAAAATAGCGGAAAAGGATAGCAGAATCAAGGTTATTCACAAAAATAACGGCGGTGTTGTCAGCGCAAGAAAAGCAGGCATATCCGCCGCATGCGGAAAATACGCGGGATATGTGGACGGTGATGACTGGATAGATACTCACATGTATGAGAAAATGGTGGGATTTATAGAGAAATATGATTGCGACATTGTGATGTGCGATGTTGAGCACGAGAACAAGTGTCTCCCCTTTTCCTCGGGTTCTACATATCTTGACATAGACGGCGGCTATTATGACAGGGCAAAGCTTGAAAAGGACATACTCCCAAAAATGATTTATACCGGCGACTTTTACAAATTCGGTATATACCCTGTAATATGGAATAAGCTTTACAGACGCGAAAAACTGATAAAACATCAGATGGCAGTCACTGATAACATTAATACCGGCGAAGATGCCGCATGCGTCTATCCGTATATTTTTGAATCCGACAGTATGTATTTTATAAAAAACATGTCGCTGTATCATTACAGACGTTCAAGAACTCAAATGACAGTTTCGTATGACAACCTCCATTTTGAACGTTTTAAATCGCTTTACGCGTTTTTCTCTTCGTCTGCGCTGGCAAAATCGCCTTACGCGAACCAGCTTGACTATTATTACGCGTACTGCATAAAAACAGCGATAAGCAACGAGCTTCGACGCGGGAATCATATCACGTTCCGTCAAAAACTCAAAAACATCAAAGAAATATCTCACTTTGCAAAAGAGACGGGATTCATGAACAAAATTGATTTTTCAAATATGACGTTCCCGCACAGAATATACTTTAAATTACTGAGAAATGAGCATTCATTTTTAATAGCCTCAGGCATTTGCGCCGCCAGGTTTATACAAAGCGTTTTCAAATAACCACAGCGCATTGAATTTTACGGAGATTAACATGAAAAAATCGCAGCTGAAATCAGGTTTTATACTTTCGTATGCAGCCATATTTATACAAAGTTTAATAAGCATACTTTACACGCCCGTCATGCTATCCTTTCTTGGAAAATCCGGCTACGGGCTTTTGCAGCTTGCGATTTCCGCAATCGCCAACCTCGGATTTCTCAGTTTTGGATTTGGAAGTTCTTATCTAAGATTCTATTCCAAATACAAGGCGGCTGATGATAAAAAAGCCATTTCGTCTCTAAACGGTATGTTTGCCGTTATTTTTTCCGCCGCCGCGGTTATATCATTATTTGCGGGCGGTATTATAACCGCGAATACTACTCAAATATTTTCAAATTCAATGTCCACATCGGAAATATCATTACTAAAACCTCTTTTGGCTGTCATGACAATAAACCTTGCTTTGTCTTTCCCATGCAATATTTTTGATTCATACATAATATCGCAGGAAAAATTTGTTTTTCAAAAGTTTCTTATAATCGTTACGGCGCTGCTTAACCCTATGCTGACTTTTCCGCTGTTTCTTTTCGGAAAAGGCGCACTCTCGGCGGCTCTTTGCATAACTTTTATAACCTTTATAAAACTTACGGCAAGTATGATATTCTGCGTTAAGCGTCTTAAAATGACATTCCGGTTCGTTTTTGATATTACATTATTTAAACAGCTTTTTGTTTTCTCCTTTTTTGTGTTCCTTAACATTCTCAGTGACCAGATAAACTGGAATGTTGATAAAACAATATTAGGAGTATTAAAAGGTTCGGAAAGTGTAACGGTATATTCTATCGCATCACAGTTTAACAGTTACTTCCTGACTTTTTCATACGCGCTTGCTTCACTGTTTTCACCTAAAGCGTACTCCCTTATCGCAAACGACTGCGGCAAAAATGAACTGTCACTTTTTTTTGCGAAATTCGGAAGGATTCAATTTGCAGTTATGGCATACATATTTATGATTTTCCTTGCCGTCGGCAAGCCGTTTATAAAGATATGGTCCGGAATTGACAGCAGTGTGCCGTATTATGTCGCGCTTCTGCTTATTTCCCCGCTTTTAATCACTTCAATTCAGTCGATAGGAATTGAAATCCAACGCGCGAAAGATATGCACAAATTCCGTTCTGTTCTGTATCTGCTTATCGCGCTCGGAAACATATGCGCGAGTATTCCTCTTTGTGTGAAATTCGGTGAAATAGGATGCGCGATCGGAACTTATCTGTCTCTTGTAATAGGGAATATAATTATAATGAATGTTTATTATCACCGTCGCGTGGGAGTAGATATAATTTATTTTTGGAAAGAGATTTCAAAATTCATTCCTTCTCTTATACTTCCGATAGTATCAATAGTGTTTATACAACATTTTATAAAAACAAATATCACGTCTGTGATTATCTTCGCGATAATATTTACGATTATATATATCTTTTCTGTATTTATACTGGGACTTAGCAAGGAAGAAAAAAATCTTATTATGC
>CAJUEZ010000034.1 GCA_910585485.1 uncultured Clostridia bacterium | reverse complement strand
TGTGACAAAATTTATGCTGTTTTATATAAAAATAAAGAAAAAGTTATATTTGTTACTAATAACGGTTGAAAAAGATGTACAAGATGTGTTATAATAATAAATTGATATGGAATACGCACATTGATATTCAGAAGGGGATTGAATAATGAAGAAGAAAATCGTAGCAGTGTTGTGTGCTGTGATGGTGCTGCAAACAGCATTAGTAAACGCTGAGTACAGAGAAGATGATTTAAAAAACGCTGTTGAAAATGCTATAGAATGGAAGGAAAAAAATGACAGCCCGTTTTACGGGATAGGCACTAAAGACGCGGATTTATATATAATGGCATTAAAACGTCTTGGCAAAGATTATGATTATAATTCATACTTGTCAGGTCTTGACGGAATTGCCGCCGGATATGGAGCAGAGCATAACGCTTCCGATATGCAGAGAACGGTGCTGTCCGCTATTGTGTCCGGAGGTGACGCGAGAAACGTAGGCGGCAGGGACTTGGTCGCGGACGGAATATATTATAGAAATAATGTCGCGCCGATAGATAAAGAGGGTGTGGACGGATATTCCTGGGGACTGATTGCTTTGGACGCGGGGGTGTATGAAACACCTGACTGGGCTCTTACAAACAGAAATGATATAATATGCGGAATATTGTCTCATCAGAATACAGACGGCAGTTTTGATGATAATGTATATTCAACGGCATCTGCAATTATAGCGCTCGCGCCTTATTATGAAACAAGCGGCGCGTATACAATAACGCAGAATCAAACGGGATGGACTATTGATTTGAGTCCGAAGGACGCTGTTGATGACGCTATAGACTATCTTGCTGAAGAACAGACGAATTACGGAGATTTTGGTGATTTGAAATCGACAGCTATGACTGTTATAGCGCTTGACACAATAGGAATTAATCCTGACGGAGACAGACGATTTGAGGCTAAAAAAGGTAATGCTTTGGACGGACTTATGCTCTATCAGAAGAAGGACGGCGGTTTCTCGTCTGATTTGAGAGGTTCTGACGGCGAGGCGACTTCGCTTGCGCTTTGCGCGCTGACGAGTCACTTGAGAAACATTCAGGGTAAATCCTCATTTTTCAGATTTGAAGTCAATGATACAGTATCTTTTGCTCAGCCGGTACAGTCACCTTCCTCAAACGGCAGCGTGTCAGGGAACAATACTGTCGGCACATCGAAACCAAAAGCTACTGCTAAGCCAAAGGCAACGACAAAACCTCGCGCGTCTATCGCTCCGAAAGCAAGTTCGAATCCGACTCAAACAATGAGGCCGACTAAAACCACAACCCCGCGTTCTTCATCAGATCCGAGGGTAACGGCAAAACCTAAAGCGACAAAAAGACCCGCTCTTGTCGGACCGGTTGAAATGGCGGGACCTATGCCGTCAGACGACAGCAATTTAACGGCAAACGGAAATCATAACGCGCCAAATCAATCTTCCGGAATGGTAGGATTGGTGATTGTATTTGTGGTGTTGTTTGCCGCGGCAGCGGGAGCAGCAGTGTTATTCTTATTGTCAAAGAATAATAAAATCCCTGAAAACAGAGTTATAGCAAAATTGCTGTTATGCGCAAAGAAAGAAAAGAAGAAAGAATATAAAGCTAAAATTCATAAGAGAACGGATGTGCGCAGACGTTTTGAACAGCGCGAAAAATATAAGCAGAGAAAGAAATATAATAATAGAAGATAAAATAATCTAATATGAAATCCACCCATATATGCGCCTTCAGAAGTATCTGATTTTGAAGGCGCATATCAATATGGGTGTTTTTTTATATGAATTTAAATTCAGTCACATCAAACAATCCGCTGTCCGTAATTCGTATTTCAGGAATGACAGGGAGCGGCAGAAATGCGATTGACAGAAACGGGTCAATTTTATCTGTGATATTAAGAGATTTGGCTGCTTCATAAAGCGAGTCGTGCTCGGCTATAACTTCATCAGCGGACTTGACAGACATAAGTCCGGCAATATCCAAATTCATTTTGGCAATTACGTCGCCATCGGAGCATACTGAAATACCGCCGGATTTTCCCAGTGCGTTGACGGCAAGAGCCATGTCGCTGTCATTATCTCCGATTACTATTATGTTGTGGCTGTCGTGTCCGATAGATGCAGCGATTGCGCCGTTGGTGATTCCGTAATTTGTGACATACGCTATTCCTTTAGTGCCAAGATTTTTATGACGTTCAATAACGCATACTTTTGATAGCTTATCGCCTTTGCATGCTGTTACCTTTTTTGTGATAATACTATCCTGAACAAATTCAATGGCGGTAAATGTTTCAGGAGGCGAGTTATAAAAAAAGTCAGCGGTGATTTGCGGCAGATGAACCGTGTCCGTCACCTTTGACACATAAACCGCTCCGCTATTGAATAAAGATTTTCCGTTTTCGCACACAAGAGTTCCGTTTTTATAGACTTTTGTAATCTTATTCAGAGATAAGTCTTCGGAAACCACAATATCAGCTATATAGCCGGGTGCTATAGCGCCTTTATTTTTCATTCCGTATATTTCGCAAGGATTCAGTGTTGCCATAATAATAGCGTCAACGCTTGAAACACCGAGCGAAGTTGCTTTGCGGATACAATGGTCGATACTTCCGTCGCGGATTATTTCGCCTACAAAACGGTCATCTGTACAAAAAGCACAGCGGCGGAGCGTGTGCGGTGTGACGGCGCTTATAAGCTTTTCCATATCGTGGGACAAAGTACCTTCTCTTAAAAGAACATACATGCCTTTGCCTATTTTTTCGCTCATCTCCTCCGCAAGAGTGCATTCGTGGTCAGTTTTGATGCCCGCGCTTATATACGCGTCAAGTCCGCGCCCTGAAAGAAGCGGAGCGTGCCCGTCAATTATATCACCGCAAAGTTTGCCGATAGTTTCGCTGTCGCATGATAAAATGCCGGGATAATTCATCATTTCAGCTATGCCGAAATAGTCATTTGCTATTTCCTTTGTCCTTTCAGCCGTAAAAATTGCGCCCGAATGTTCAAAAGGTGTTGCGGGAACGCATGAAGGAAGCATAAGATTTATATCAAGAGGTATATTTTTCGATGCTTCTTTCATATATTTAAGTCCGTCTTCTCCGCATACGTTGGCAATTTCGTGAGGGTCGGCTATAACCGTGGTAATGCCGTGGGGCATAACGGCTTTGGCATATTCGATAGGTGTAGTCATGGACGACTCTATATGAACGTGCGCGTCTATGAATCCGGGCATTATATATTTTCCGCTCACGTCCGTTTCATTATCGCCGCTGTAAGTTCCAACTCCGCATATTATACCGTTTTTTACGGCAACATCAGCGCGTGTAATTTCCCCTGTGAAAACATTGATAATGTTGCCGCCTTTCAGGATAATGTCGGGAACGGCGCGTCCCATAGCTGTATCTATATAATCCGTAATATTTTTCATGATACTCACAGCCTTTCTTTTCATTTAACAACTCAATTTCGCATATCGCATATATTGTAAGTGTTGATTATATTATATAACACTTTACAAAGATAATCAAATACAAATATGAATAAAATGTAAATTTGCATTTATTCAATATCATTTTATTGACTTTAAAATTTCTTGGTGGTAAAATATTAGGTGATTTACGTTTTATAAAGGATGTAATACATAAGATAATTCATGTTTAATCAGCGATATAATTTCTTGATAGGAGGCACGAGATATGGAAGAATTGACAAGTGAAAAGACATCTGAAACAGAGAACCTTCCTGGTAAAATCGAAGAGGCTGAAATGGCTGAGGAGAACTTGGAAGCAAATGAACAAATAATAGAAACGGAGAAAAAAGAAAAGAAACGAATATTTGGATACGATAAAAAAGATAAAAAGTTTTTCATCGGAAAATTTAGGATTAAGCGTAAAAGTTTGATAATAATACTTATTATAATTATTATAATAGCGTTGTTTGGAAGCTGCAGTTCTTGCGCTAAAAAGAAACGTCTTGCGGCAATGGCGCCGAAGGATGTTGTTGTGGAACGTCATACCGTTACAAAGAAAGTGACGGGAAGTTCGGTTGTAGAGCCAAAGGATTCATATTCGATTATGACGATTACCACAGGAAAAGTCACGGATGATTACATAAATGAGGGCGACACTGTTAAAAAAGGCGATAAGCTTTATCAGTTTGACGCTCAGACTCCTCAAAACGGAGTAAGCACTGCCGAAAACGCTCTTAAAAGAGCGCAGCAGGGATATGCGGATGCAGTCAAGACAAAATCTCAGACTTCAAAGACCAACGATAAAAATGTAAAAAGCGCGCAGCTTGCTGTCGAAAAAGCAAGACAAAATTATAATGACGCGATTAAAACATCCTCCAATCTTTCGGTAAAATCAGGACTTAGCGGAACAGTGGGAGAGGTTTTTGTCAAATCGGGCGATATAATTGGCAATACTAAAATAGCGACTGTTTATAATGATAAATACTTAAAAATACAAGTTCCGTTCAATGAAAATGACGCTGATAATATAAGCGTGGGCGAAGAAGCGATTTTAACCGTCGTCAGCACGGGAAATGAAATAAACGGAACCGTCACAGCTGTAAACAGTGAATCAACATCTGTAGGCGGTCATAATGTTGTAAAATATGTCACTATTGAAACTGAAAATCCGGGAGCGCTTACCTCAGCGGATAAAGCTACAGCGCAGGTGGGAGATATAGCTTGTAATGATGCAGGACAGTTTGAATATGCGAATCAATATGACATATGCGCTGAGGCATCGGGAAAAATAGTCAGCGTGAATATTGCTAAAAATGACACGGTTTACAACGGGCAGGTTGTGGTGACACTTGACTCCGACACTGCAAAATCTTCTTTAAAAGTCGCGAAGCTTTCTCTTGATGAAGCTACACTGTCACTGGAAAAAGCTGTTTTGGCAAGTGACGAGTATTCTCAGGATTCGGCTATTCAATCCGCTAAACTTCAGCTTGATGACGCGCGTTTGGGACTTGAAAAGGCTAATAAAAGTTTGGAAGACTACACAATAACCGCGCCTATTTCTGGAACAGTGGTGACAAAGAACAATAAGGCGGGAGATAAAATCGACTCGTCAAACGCTACAACACCTATGTGTATTATTTATGACATGTCAAGCGTGCAGTTTGACATAAACGTCGATGAAATTGACGTTGCTAATGTAAAGGTAGGTCAGGAGGTTTCTGTAAAAGCTGATGCTGTTCCGGGAGAAACATTTAAGGGAATAGTTGAAAAGGTCAGCGTAAACGGTGTCGCGGAAAACGGAGTTACAAATTATCCTGTGACGGTGGCGATAGCTGAATACGGCGATTTACTGCCCGGTATGAATGTCGATGCTGAAATAGTTGTCGAGGAAGCGGAAAATGTACTGGCTATACCCGTAAGTTCTCTGAACAGGGGAAATATTGTTTATATTAAAGCAGATAAAAAGGATAAAAACAAGGATGACGGCGCTCCTGAGGGATACAGAACTGTTGAGGTTGAAACAGGACTCAGTAATGATGATTATATAGAAATCAAATCAGGACTTAACGAAGGGGATTTGATAAGAGGTCAGGAAGTCAACACCACAAGCGATATTGAAAAAATGATGATGCAGCAAATGAGCGGCGGACATAACGGCGGAGGCGAATCTCCTCACGGAGCCGGAGGACCCGGCGGCTCCGGCGGCGGTGCGCCGGGCGGAAGATAAGGCGGAGGTGATATAAAATGCCTCCATTGGTAGAATTAGAAGACATTTATAAGATATATTATATGGGTGACAGCGAGGTGCGCGCACTGGATGGAATATCTCTTAAAATAGAAAAGGGAGAGTTTGTCGCGATTATCGGTAAATCAGGAAGCGGTAAATCCACCTGTATGAATATAATCGGCTGTTTAGACGTGGCGACTAAGGGCAAATACCGATTAAACGGAAAAGATATAAGTAATTATACTGATGACGAGCTTGCGGAAGTGAGGAATAAAATGCTGGGGTTTATATTCCAACAGTATAATCTTCTTCCCAAGCTGACTCTGCTTGAAAATGTTGCTCTGCCGCTTATGTACGCGGGTGTGAGCGAAAGCGAGCAGAAGGAGAGGGCACTGGCTGCTTTAGGAAGAGTGGGGCTTGCGGATAAAGCAAAGAATCTTCCGTCTCAGCTTTCGGGAGGTCAGCAGCAGAGAGCGTCTATCGCGCGCGCTCTTGCGGGAAATCCGTCAGTAATACTTGCCGATGAACCTACGGGAGCTTTGGACAGCAAAACAGGCCGTGAAGTGATGGATTTTTTGAAAGAACTTCACGATGAGGGAAACACCATAGTTCTTATTACTCATGATAACTCTATCGCGGCAAAGGCGCAAAGAGTTGTGCGAATAACTGACGGCAAAATAGTTTATGACGGAACAGCCGATGGTGATGAATCGGTGGCGCGTCAGGAAAAAGCAGGGGCAGGTGAGTAATCGTGGGAATAGGAAAATGCTTTAAGATAGCGATGTCTACAATATGGTCAAGTAAAGTAAGGTCATTTTTAACTATGCTTGGTATTATTATAGGTATTGCGGCTGTTATAATTCTTGTCAGTTTGATGGGAGGACTTACAAAACAGCTTACCGATATGTTCGCCGAAATAGGAACAAACACTATTCAAGTATCCATAATACCGAGAAACGGAAAGAAAGTTGACCCTGATGAGATGTATAAATTTGTCTCGGAAAACGAGGGGTTAATTTCTGATGTTTCACCTGACATTTCCGTGTCGGGCACTATAAAATGCGGAACGGAAAATGAGATAGGAAAAGCGGAAGGTGTGAGCGAAAGTTTTATCACAATGAAGCTTTTGAATGTGGAGCAGGGAAGGTTTTTGCAGTATGCGGATATTGCCAATAAAAGCAAAACATGCGTTATAGGAACATATCAGGAACAAAAGTTTTTCGGCAAGAATAAAGCTATAGGAAAACAGCTTAAAATTAATGGCATGCCGCTGACTGTCGTGGGAGTTTTAGAGGAAAAGGAAGACTCCTCTTCGGGAAGCGGAGATGATGTTATATATCTTCCTTATACAACAGCCATAAATCTCAGCGGCAGCGGAATAGTGAGTATTTACGCGCTTAACGCTGTTGACGAAGATCATGTTGACGAGGCGACATCGACAATTAAACAATTTCTTGAAAAGAAAATGGGCGATGATGATTTCTATGTAGTTATCAGTATGAAGGAAATGATAGAGAGAATGTCTACGATGATGAATTCTATGCAGACTGTGCTTGTTTGTATAGCGGGCATTTCACTGCTGGTGGGCGGTATCGGAATAATGAATATAATGCTCGTATCGGTAACAGAGCGCACGCGGGAGATAGGTATACGAAAGTCACTGGGCGCGAAGCAAAAAAATATAATGATGCAGTTTGTTATTGAAGCCGGAACAGTAAGCTGTATAGGCGGAGTTATCGGAATTATACTCGGAGCGATTGTCGCGGTGCTCGCGGGAAAGTTGCTGTTTAATACATTAATAACTCCGTCCGTGATGTCTATTGTGGTGGCATTCAGCGTATCCGTGGCAATCGGAGTAGGATTCGGGTATTTGCCCGCGAAAAAAGCGGCGCGGCTTAATCCTATAGACGCATTAAGGTACGATTAATTGATTGATTTTAATTGCAGATTATCAGCTAAGAAAGGAAATAGATAAAATGAAAAAAATAATTTCTGCTCTATTGATAGGCGCTATGCTTCTGACTGTATTACCTGTGTATGCGGCTGAAGAGATTGAAAACAAAACGGCGCTTCTGTCAGAACTTAATATAATGGTCGGAGATGATGACGGAAATCTGAGACTTGACGATAATGTCTCGCGGGCTGAATTTGCGAAGATTGCCGTCGCGGCCTCAAGCGCGAAGAATACTGTCGCCTCAGGGTTAAAAATATCTCCGTTTAAAGATGTTTCATATAAGCATTGGTCTGCGCCGTATGTAAGAGCGGCGGTATCAGCTAATATCGCCGAGGGATATGTTGACGCTACATTTAGACCTGATAATACAGTGTCTTACGAGGAAGCGCTGACAATGGTTTTAAAGGTGCTTGGTTATACAAGCGATGATTTCGGATTTTCGTGGCCGTATGGTCAGATAGGACTGGCGGAAAATCTTGAACTTGTAAAAAATATTGACGCGTTGCAGGGAGAAGCGCTGACAAGACGTCAGGTGGCAAACTTAATATATAACGCGCTAAATACAAAGATGAAAAATTCATCCGCAAAGCTTATATCAGTGTTTGACTGCGAAGTTATAAAAGATGTTACCATTATCGCGTCACATAATGAGGACGCGTCTTTAGGAGAAAACAAAATTTTCACAACAGCGGGAACGTTTGAAACGAATAATAATTTCAGCAGCGGATATGTTGGCAGAAAGGGCGATATGTTCGTTAAAAACGGTGACGATTTTGTGGCTTTCACTCCTGATTATGATAATGGCGGAGGGGTTGAAAAATACATAATTTACTCTCAGCTTCCAAATGCTGTGATTGGATATAAAAACGGAAACTTCACTCAGATAGACATCACAGACGGCACTGTATGCTACAAGGACGGCTCAAGGAGCAGTTACGCGGCAGTGAAGAATGAAATGGAAATGGGAGATATTCTTTATGTAAGAGAAGACGGCGGCGGAGTGGATTATGTAAGCTATTCCAAGGGAAATATGGAAGGACCTATAAAAGTTACAGATTCAAACTGGCTGTCGAGTTTCGCGTCAAATGGTTCCACTACTATTATGCGCGGCGGAACAAAAGTCTCTGCTTCCGACATACAGATAAATGATATAATTTATTACAGCGAAGATTTAAATATGGTGCTCGCGTATACTGATAAAGTAACGGGAGTATATGAAAAAGCGTCTCCGACAAAGGATTCGCCTATAAGAGTTACTGTTTCGGGGAAAGAATATGGCGTGGAAAGCGTTGAGGCATTTAATGACCTTTCATCAAGCGGAAGTTTTAAATACGGAGATACTTTGACGCTGCTTTTGGGCAGAACGGGTGAAATAGCCGGAATAGCGGGAGGCGGAATGTCAGCAAATACTTCTGCCAATCAAGCGATTGCCTCAGGAGTAGGTTTTGTTATCGAAGCGGGCAAAAAAGAGTTTACAAATCCTGACAATACAGTTTACTCTTCGTATTACGCGAAGATAGTCACGGCGGACGGAAACGTTCATGAGTATGCGTCAAGCAATGACTGCGCTTCTTTGGTATGCTCTGTCGCAAACGTAAGCTTTAAGAACGGCAAAGCCTCCATCACAAAATACAGAGGGTCATCTTCCGTATCGGGCGCGGTGAACGTTTCAAAAGGACAAATAGGAGGAACACCTCTTGCGGACGATGTTAAAATAATTGACACTTCAGGCGAGTATTATGACAGTACTCCTTCATATTGCAGGATATATCCGCAGAGAATTGACGGAGTGACACTCAGCGCGTCCGGTGTGCTGTATTCGTCCAAAAACGCGTCGGGCGAAATAGATGAACTGATATTGAAAAATGTGACTGGCGACACGTATTCTTATGGTATTGCAATAAGAAAAGACAGAGAAACCGGTACATATATGATAGATATAGACGGAAATCAAAATATGTATATGACAGGATTCTCAAACTATGCCACAGGAGCATACAGATTAAAAATGAACGCTATGGGTATAGAAAGTATACAGCAGCTTGTATCGCATAGCGCAAACATATCAGAACTTACCTATACTTATGCCGTAATAGGCGGTCAAAAGTATCTGCTTAGTGACAAAGTGGTAGTTTATCACAAAACAGACGCGTCAACATATATGAAGATGCCTATTGACGACGCTATAAACGGTAACTACAGTTTAAAGGCTTATTATGATAAAGCCCAAACATCAGGAGGAAGAATACGAATAATAGTCGCTCAGTAAAATTAGAACAGCCGGGTATATATGCCCGGCTGTTTTTTTTGTCGCATAAAGCCAATAAATAGCTGATATAGTAATTTTTGTTAAAATGATGTTAAATAATGTTACAAATTATTAAAAAAATATAAAATAAAAGAATATTATATTGACATATCACAATCTCATGTTTATAATAATAATGAAAAGTTTTGTTATTTAAGAGTAAAAGGCGGTATTTATATGAACTCGGTTATGTATTGCTTGGAAAGCTTGTCTAAAAAATCAAAACTCAGACGAATGGAAAGATTTATTCAGCATGGTGACACGTCCTGTCTGAAGCATACAATAGCTGTGGCGTATTACAGTATGAAGTTTGCGGAGTTTATGGGGATTAAATATAAGAAACGTGATTTAATACGCGGTGCTCTGCTGCATGATTACTTCCTTTATGATTGGCATGACGGCGCAAAGGGAAGAAAGATACATGGTTTTACGCATCCGAGAACGGCGCTTGAAAATGCGGACAGAGATTTTGCATTGACGGATATTGAGCGTGAGATAATAAAAAAACATATGTTTCCGCTTACGGTTATTCCGCCGACGTGCAGGGAAGGCTGGATTGTCTGCATGGTAGACAAGGCATGTTCCGTTTATGAAACATTTAAGAGAAAAGATACATATTACAACGTAAAAGGAAAAGAGACAGAAGAATATATAAATTTGCTATATAAAGAGATACAGGCGATTTAACAGGGGGGTTAAATATGATTTTATGTCGATATTTCCTATGCTTTGCGGTATTTAGCTTTATAGGATGGGCATGGGAATCTGTATATTATACAATTCAACAAAGAAGAGTGGTAAACAGTGGCTTTTTAAGCACATGCTTCTGCCCGATATACGGTATAGGAGCGTTGCTTGACTTATTGGTTTTGGGAAGAATCGAAAATATTGCTTTGCTGTTTATATCAGGAATGGTTTTAACAGGAGTTTTGGAATATTTTGTTTCGTGGCTTTTTGAAAAGCTTTTCCATCAAAGATGGTGGGATTACACAAACTGGCCGCTTAACATAAACGGCAGAATATGTATTTTAGGCGCTGCGGCATTCGGCATTTTTACAGTGGCTTTGATTAAGTATATAGCGCCGTTTACTATGGGTATGCTCGATATGATGAATCCGATTACAATTCAGGTTTCATCGATAGTAATAGCTATAGTTATGATTGCTGATACTATTATATCTGTAAGATATATGGATACTGAAAAGCTTTGGTATGTGGACAAGCAGTCAGAGATTTTTGAAAACCTTGCGGAAAGCAGATGCGGAAACATGGTAAGAAAAATAAAAGATACTTTAAGAAGATAAGAAAATACGAAAAGGACTGTTCATAATGAACAGTCCTTTTTATCTGTTTCCTTTTATATCGAATCCGCGCATGACTTCTTTGCGCTTTTCTATCGCGTATTGCGTGTAGTATTTGTGAGTAACCTCGATATTTTTATGTCCCATAAGTTCGGCAACCATTTTTATATCAACTCCGTCTGCTATCAAATTACATGCGAATGTACGACGAAGCGCGTGCGGACGCGCCTTGTCGGGATCGTATATTCCGACTGTAGAACAGTATTTTTTCAGTATTTTTTCAACACCTTGGGCGCTCATTCGTTTTCCGAGACGGCTTAGAAACAGCGCGTTTTCATCTTTTGCGTTTTCATTCTCGCATCTCTCCTGCATATATATAAAAAGTTCATTCTCAACCTGAACAGGCATAAAAACCTCCTGCTCGTCTCCACCTTTTCGTGTTACCACGAAAGAAGAAGTTTCAAAGCATACATCGTGCATATCAAGGTTTACAAGTTCGCTTACACGGCAGCCTGTGCCGAGATATGCGGTAAAAAGGGCAATGTCCCGCTGTTTTCTGTTTTTATACTCGGTTAAATCTCTGCCCTCGTAATACTTTTCACCGTTGTATATAACATCTAAAAGTTTAACTGTTTCCTGAGTCGTAAGCGGTCGTTTCATTTTTTGGTGGATTTTTTTAAAATCCACCTTGTCGGTTATGTTCTGCGATATAAAATCGTTTTTGTAAAGATAAGCGAATAATCCGCGTATGCCGGAAAGCTTGCGGTTTATGCCGTACGCGCTGTTGCGGCGTATGCGCTTGACGTGTTTACCGTCAATAGTTATCGTGTCTGTTTCGTATTCCTTAAGGTATGCAGTGAATCCGTTAAGGTCTGGAAGGCTCACTTCCTCCATATGTTTGACGGTGAAATCCTCAATATCTTCAACATCTTTAAATTTGAATTTTTGTAAATATTCCAAAAAAGTTTTTATGTCAATACTGTATCCAATCTGAGTATTCACGCTCTCTCCGTTGTAAGCAATCTCAATATAGTCAAAGACAAAGTCGGGAAGATTGGATAGGAAATTCATAAGTTTTGTGTGCTTGCTCATTATTTATCACCCATAAATATTGTACAACAAAATACAGTTTTATGCAAGCGGTTTGTTTTGCGGGTTAAATAATAAATAACGGCGATAAATTCGAGTGCGGTATATTCAATATGAACACAATATAAAAAACGACATTTGAGTTAAAAGTGTGGGAAATTGTTGACATGAATATGTATATGTGATACACTGTATATATGGAAAGTAATGGCAGAGATACAATGGAGGTATATTTTATGGAAAAGATTATAGGAGGAATAAAACGTGACTGTTATCCTTTGACTGACGCGCAAATGCTGCATATGTACACGATGACATTCAGTCCCACTCATGAGATTGTTAACATGGGGACGGGACGTTATCTGCAAATGGAACTTAATCAGGCGGCGCTTCGCGAGGCGCTTAACCGCGCGGTGGAAAGATGTGAGTCAATGCGTCTTAGACTATGGAAAGAGCCTGAAACAGGGCAGGTATGGCAGTATGTCATGCCTTATGAAAATCAGTATTTTGAATATTATGATTTTTCATCGTGGAGTATGGATAAGGTGAATAAGGTGATGGACGGGTGGACGAGTCAGCCGTTTGAAACCTTTGGCGGACCCCTTTCAAGGATAGTGATTGTTTCCATGCCTGACGGTTATAACGGTTATTATATGAACATGCACCACATGGCGATGGACGCGTCATCTATTGTTACGTTTACGCGCGATGTGATGGACATTTACTGTTACCTTATGTATGACCATCCGTATCCGAAGCCTATGACCTCTTATATAGAAGCCGTTAAGCAGGACTTAAAGTACCAGGAGGGCAGTAAGAAAAAAGAAAGAGATGTAGCTTACTGGAAGGAGCAGTTTGCGAGACCTGAGCCGATTTATACTGACTTTACAGGTCCGGGAAGACTGCAAACTCAAAGACGTGAATTTAGTAAGCCTGACATGCGCGCCGCGCGTCTCGCGTCTATGGACGCGGCAGGAGCGACTATACGGTATGAACTTGACGTTGATTCGACAATGAAGCTGGTTGATTTTTGCGAGGAACATGGTTTTCCTGTGAGCGTGCTTTTGCTTCACGGACTGCGAACAGTGCTTTCAAAGTTTAATAATAATGAAAAAGATATTTGTATAAAGGATTTTATTTCAAGACGCTCAACAGTGCTGGCAAAAAAGTGCGGCGGCGTAAGAATGCACTGCATGACGCTGAGAACTGTAATAGAGCCTGATGATACGGTGCTTGAAGCGATGAAGAAAATAGACAACGCGCAAAATGACCTGTTCCGTCACAGTGATTACGGTCCTATGCCTTTCTATATACATCAGCAGAACGCTTACGGACTGGACAGAGGATTTGGCTATGAAAGCGTAGGCTTTACGTATCAGCCCGCGACGCTCAAAAGTATAGTGCCGTACCTTAAAGGTATACCATATACAAGTCATTGGTATTCGAGCGGCAGACAGCCTCAGCCGTTGTATTTGACGGCAATGCACCGTCCGGGTGACGGCGGTCTTGATTTCCATTTCGGGTATATGTCAGAATTGGCAACACCTAAGGAAATTGAGTTTTTATATTACTATCTGGGTAGGATTTTATTCCGAAGTATAGAAAATCCAAACAGCACAATACAGGAAATAATGGACATGGTATAATTTTAAGGAGGAAAAGAAAATGTTGGAACAGTTAAAGGAACTTATAAAGCGATATGTTGAGGTAGAAGATGAGGCAATAGTGCCCCAGGCGCGTTTTTCGGAGGATTTGGGATTTAACTCATATGATTTTATGTGCATGCTTGGTGATATAGAGGACGATATGGACATAGAAATCGAAGAGGACAAAGCAAGCACATCTAAGACAGTGGCGGAACTTTTAGAATATCTGGAGGGTCAGCAGTGATGGAACCTTTCAGCAGGAATAATGTAAAAACAACTCGTGATTTGGCATATACAGCCGCGCAGAGATTTGGTGACGAGCCTTTTATGCGCTGGTATGAGCATAAGGAATTTCAGGAAAGAAGTTTCAACAATCTAAAGCACGATATGGATGCTGTCGGAGCGTGGATACAGACAGAATTTAAAAGAGGCGCGCACGCGGCAATATTCGGCGCTACAAGTTATGAATTTGTCGCGGCATGGTTCGCCGTAACTATAAGCGGCTGTGTGGCAGTGCCGCTTAATGCCGCAAACGGGGCAAAGGAACTGGCAGACGAGATTAACCGTTCAGACGCTGAACTTATATTTTTAGATGAAAAAAGAGAGGAAAGTGTGGAGGAGTTAAAAAAACTTTGCCCTCAGGTGAAGTATATTGTGCATCTTCACGGCGATTGTGAAGGAACGATTTCTCTTACCCGGATAATTGAAAAATACAGCGGAAATGCCCCGGCGGGCGATATAGACCCCGATTCTATGGCAACTATAATATTCACGTCGGGCACAACGGGACAGAGCAAGGGAGTAATGCTCAGTCATGCGAATATGATAGACAATGCGACATGTGAGCCTGATTTGGGTTATCACGGTGACAAGCGTCTTACGCTTTTGCCGGTGCACCATGTTTTCTGCTTTACGTGTGATATTATGTGCACGCTGTGGTACGGAAGTATTCTTTGTATAAACGACTCGCTTATGCGCATTCCTAAAAATCTGAAAAGATACAGACCTGTTCAGACTACGTTTGTGCCTATGATAGCAGTGTCCATACTGAATAAAATGCGAATGGAAGCAAAAACGAATCCTGATAAGATAGCCATCGGACGGGAAATGTTTGGTGAGGATTTTGAAATCCTTTATGTGGGCGGCGCATATCTTAGTCCTGAGATTATAGAAGGTTATAAGGAGTTTGGTATTGAGGCGGCGCAGGGTTACGGCATGACGGAATGTACGGCGCGCGTTAGTACAGGTGTTAAGGGTTGCCCGTATCCTGAGTCGGTAGGACGTATTGTTCCCGGCTGTCAGGTGAAGACGGTTGACGGCGAACTTTGGGTAAAAAGTCCGTCTGTTATGTTGGGTTATTATAAAAATCCTGAGGAAACAGCCAAGGCACTCACTGAGGACGGTTGGCTCAGGACAGGTGATTTGGGATATGTAAAGGATAATCATGTTTTTATAAACGGCAGAAAGAAGAATCTTATTATTTTGGCAAATGGTGAAAATGTCTCGCCTGAGGAACTGGAAAACAAATTCGCATGCGTGGACGCGGTGAAGGAAATTGTCGTTTATGATTTGGATGGCGTTATCACTGCTGAGGTATATCCGAATCCTGACTACGAATTTACCGATACAAGGGGGCAGATACAAGAAGAGATTGACAAGGTAAACGATACTCTTCCGCAGCCTAAGCAGATTCATGGTCTTGTGCTTCGTGATACCGAATTTGAAAAAACAGCGTCAAAGAAAATTAAACGCAGAAATCTTGTGGGAAAAACTTCATAATATAATCAAGGACGGATTCTGACCGTCCTTGTCTTATGAATAAAAACGGAGGGAAAAATGAGTTTTCGATACAGAGTTTTAGAGCATTGTATAAGAGCGGTCGATATTAAAAAAATATATAGTATGCCCGAAGAGGAAATGCTTGAATATATTGTGAAAAATCACCGCGCAAATGATTTGCCTGATTTTTTGTATAAACATTTAAATGTGGAAAAAATTGACATAGGCAAAAAGCCGCTGTTTAAAATTCAGCCGAAAAATCATACGGCATCAAACGTGATTTTGTTTATACACGGAGGCGGCGGTATGATGTCGCCGACGCTTTTGCATTACCGTTTTGCCGAAAAACTGGTAAAACGGACCGGCGCGGTTTTGTATTTTCCGTTTTATCCGCTCGGACCTGAAGGCTTGATAAACGAGGCTATGCTTCATCTTGATGAGGTGTACAGAGAAATACTTAAACATCATGAGCCTGAGGATATAACAATCATAGGTGACAGCGCGGGCGCGGCTCTTTCGGTAAGCGTTTGCGCCGGAACTGAAATCAAGCCAAAGGGCATAGTTCTGATTTCGCCGTCTGTCGGCATAGACAAAGATGACGGAGAAATGAAAGCGTTGGAGGATAAGGACGTCATTTTATCCGTCAGAACCCTTGAACTTGTGAAAAAATACTGGATAGGAAATAATTCTGATTTGCGTGATGATTTTAACACGCTTAGAACAGATTATTCATCATTCCCGCCGATACAACTCTATTACGGGACAAATGAAATTTTTTACGCGTACATAAACGAGCTTATAGATAAAATCAAAACTGACGGCGCCGAACTTATGCCTGTGGAAGGGAAAGGATTGTGTCATGATTGGGCGCTTATAGGCATAATTCCCGAGGGCTCAGCCGCAATTAACAATATATGCGGATTTGTGAAAAGCAAATAGCTGAATTTTAAAATAAACTGCCGTATTTTACGGCAGTTTTGTGTTATTTGCAAGAATGAGTTATAATTGGTAATTGACAGAATTTTCAAAAGAACTTATAATATATTGTGATGAATACAAACGGCGGCATTGTATAGTGAAAGGAGACAGATGATGAGAACTGTATATTTTGAATGTAATATGGGAGCGGCGGGGGATATGCTTATGTCGGCATTACTGGAACTTCATCCCGACGCTGAGCGTTTTATAGAAAGATTTAATAATATAGGAATACCTAATGTGAAAGTTGAAAGAACAAACGTGGTTAAATGCGGTATAAGCGCGGCGGGAGTACGAGTGCTTGTGAATGGCGTGGAAGAGGAGGATATTATTCATGAGAAACACCATGCGCATAATCATGAGCATGAGCATCACGAGCATCATCATACAGGTATGAAGGAAATAAAGAACATAATAAATAATCTTAATGTTTCTGATAAAATTAAAACTGATATAATATCGGTATATAATCTTATCGCTGAGGCGGAAGGGCAAGCGCATGGAAAAGAAATAGATCAAATACATTTTCATGAAGTTGGCTCAATGGACGCGGTAGCGGATATTGCCGGAGTCTGCATGCTTATAGACGAGTTAAAGCCTGATAAAATATATACATCTTATATAAATGTTGGATACGGACACGTAAAATGCGCGCATGGAATATTACCCGTACCGGCTCCCGCAACGGCTTATATACTAAAAGATGTGCCGATTTACAGCGGAAACGTAGAGGGCGAACTGTGTACTCCCACGGGCGCGGCGCTGCTTAAATATTTTACTGATGAGTTTGTGGATAATATATCACTTAAAACAGTCGATATAGGCTGCGGCATGGGAAAACGTCATTTTTATGACAGTGACGGAGTGGAGATATTATCCGCTGTAAGAGTTATGCTAAGCGAAAACGATGATATGAGAGATAAAGTAATAACGCTCTCGTGTAATATAGACGATATGACCGGAGAAGAAATCGGATTTGCAGTTGAGCGATTAATGGATAAGGGCGCGTTAGATGTTTTTACAATGCCGGTGTATATGAAAAAGAACCGTCCGGGGGTTTTGCTTACGCTTATATGCCGTGAGAATAACAAACAGGAAATGGCTGAAATGATATTCAAATATACTTCAACAATAGGTATACGTGAAACATCATCTGCGCGGTACATTCTTGACAGGAAAGAGGAGGTTGTACAGACATCATCGGGAGATGTAAGAGTGAAAAAGGCAAGCGGTTTCGGTGTCAGTAAAGGTAAGGCGGAATATGAGGATTTGAAAAAAATTGCCTTAGAAAAGGATATTGCCGTAAGAGATGTAAAAGTGGATTTTGATATATGAAATGGGAGGAATTACAATGGAAATAAGTATAAAAAGAGACGGATTAACTCTTAGAGGGGATCTTTTGAAGCCTGACGGAAAAGAAAAATGTCCGGCGGCGATAATATTTCACGGGCTTATGAGCGACAGAGGAAACGTTAGAAGAAATCTGTTTACAAAAATAGCTGACAGGCTTCTTGAAAAGGGAATAGCCGTTATAAAGTTTGATTTTGACGGACATGGTGAAAGTGATGGCGATTTTTCAGATATGAATGTATACAGCGAGATACTTGATGCCGCGAAGGTCATTGATTATGTGAGAAATCTTGATTTTGTCACGGATATTTATATAGTTGGACATTCTCAGGGCGCTCTTGTCGGAGGTATGATTGCGGGGTATTACAGAGAGTATGTTTCAAAGCTTGTTATGCTTGCGCCCGCGGCGACTATTAAGGATGATGCTCTGAAGGGTTCGTGCTTTGGAATTGAGTATGACAAGAGAAATATTCCCGAACATATAGAAATGATTAATACAGAGAAAGAGCATTTTCATTTGGGAGGACTGTATTTCAGAATTGCGAAAACTCTTCCGATATATGAAACAACCTCTATGTTTGAAGGTAAGACACTGATAATTCACGGAACGAAAGATGAGGCTGTCGGAGTTATCGGAGCAAAAAGATATAAAGAATGTATGGATAATGTCACGCTTGACATTATTGAAGGTGAAAGCCATGGCTTAGAGGACTTTTCGGGTGAAAGAGTAGTCAGCGAGGTGGCAGAGTTTTTGTCTGCGGAATGATGAAATAGAGAATACTGTTGGAGAAGATAAAAGCGATAGAAAAAGATATGGTGTAAGAGATTCACGGGCGAAACTTGTAACCGTGTTTGGAAATAAGAAGAACGCTGTTTTACATCATGGAACATTACAAAATATTTATTTAAAAGTTCATAAAATATGTATTGACATTATAGGCATATAGGATTATACTAAGTATAATGTTCAAAAAGATAAGGAGATATGAAAATGAAGTTAAAGAAATTACTTTTAATTACTATGGCGGGAGCTATGTTGCTTAGCGGTTGCGGAAATAAGGAAATGAGCAAGAACGCTATGAAAATCGGCGATAACAAAATTTCGGTAGGCGTGATAAAGTTTGTTGGTGAATACGGCTCCAATTCTACAGATCCGGAATATATCAGCGATGTGGTAAAACAGAATTACTTGTTTAACGATATAGCCGATAAAATGGATATGGAAATGGATGATGACGAGAAGGAAACATTAACAAAGAATGTGCGTTCTTTCAGACAGAAGCTTGGCGGAAAAAAAGAGAGTGATAAAATTCTTAAAGAGTACGGACTTGATGATGATGTGCTTGAAGTATTGATGTCAACATCAATATACGCTCCGAAAATTATTGAGGAACTTGATATAGCGGAGCCAACTGATGATGAAATGATGGAAACATTTAAGAATGATTATTTAAGAGCGAAACATGTTCTTATAAGCACGAAGGATCAAACAACAGGCGAAGAGTTAGAGGGTGATCAGCTTGCGGAAGCGGAAAAGACCGCAAATGAAGTTTTGGAAAAAGCTAAAAGCGGTGAAGATTTTGACGCTTTGATTGCCGAGTATAATGAAGATCCCGGAATAAATTCGAATCCTGACGGATATTTCTTTACTGACGGTGATATGGTAAAAGAATTTGAGGAAGCGACAAAGTCTGTAATGCCGGGAGAATTTGTAATATGTAAGTCGATTTACGGTTATCATATAATTCAAAGACTTGCAATTGATGAAGCGGATGAAAAATTTAATGAGTATTTTGAGACTAATAAGAGCAATATAAAGTATGCGCTAAGTTCTAAAAAACAGCTTGAAGCTGTGGATAAAAAAGCTGAGGAATTGGGAATTAAAGTGGAAATTAATGACGATGTTATAAAGAACATCACAATAGAAGAAAAGTCAAACTAAAAATGTTAAGATTGAATTTGCCCTAAAAACGGCAGATTCAATCTTTTTTACGGGAGGATTTGTATGGTAAAAATACTTTTTGTGTGTCACGGCAATATATGCAGAAGTCCAATGGCTGAGTTTGTTATGAAGGACATGGTTAAGAAGAGAGGAATTGAAGATGAGTTTTTTATCGCCTCCGCTGCCACAAGTACAGAAGAAATAGGAAACGGAGTTCATTTCGGAACAAGAAACAAACTGAAAACGTATGGTATATCAACAGAAGGAAAATGCGCTATACAGATAAAGAAAAGCGATTATGAGAAATATGATTATATCATAGGAATGGACAGTTATAATATTCGTAATATGAGACGTATATTTCCGGAAGATTCAGAGAATAAAATACATCTGCTTCTTGATTTCTCAGATTCTC
>CAJUEZ010000033.1 GCA_910585485.1 uncultured Clostridia bacterium | reverse complement strand
GCTCAAAAACCGTGACGGCTTAATGCTCGGTATCTGTAACGGTTTCCAGGCGCTGATTAAATTAGGTCTTGTGCCGTATGGCGAAATCCGAGACCTTGACGAAACCGCACCAACGCTTACGTTTAACACGCTCGGCAGACACATTTCATGTATGGCAAGGACGAGAATTGCGTCAAATAAGTCACCATGGCTTGCAAATGTCAATACGGGAGATGTGCATACAATCGCGCTGTCGCACGGCGAGGGACGTTTTATCGCGTCACCTGAACAGGTGGCAGAACTTGCAAAGAACGGTCAGATTGCGACGCAGTATGTAAACCTTGAAGGTAAAGCAACCTATGATATTGACTGGAATCCTAACGGCTCTGTTTCGGCAATAGAGGGTATATTAAGTCCTGACGGAAGAATTTTGGGTAAAATGGGACATAGCGAGCGTATCGGAAATAACGTAGCGTTTAATGTGCCAGGTGATAAGAACCAGAAGTTGTTCGAAGCAGGAGTAAATTATTTTAAATAAACAACAATTATTCTCGAATAAAGTTTAAAAGGAATATATGTAGTGCAAGATTGGTTTACGATTAACAAAATTGACAATTATATTTTAAATTAAATACTACAAATAGGGACTTATAAAGTCCCTATTTTAACAGGAAGGATATAAAAATGAACCCCAAATTAGGAGTTGTATTTCCGCAGATAACGGACGAGGAAATAGGAAAGCTTGAAGTAAAGAAAATAAGTGTTTCAAAGAACAGGCGGAAGGTGAAAATTCTGCTTACTTCTGATGCCTCGGAATATCTGCGGCTGAAAGCCGAAAGCGAGATTAAGTGCGTATGCGGACTGAGCGAGGCTATTGTGAGGATAGACGATGAGGTGAAACACAGTGACAGAAACGTTATGGTTTATGAGGTTGAGCGAGGACGGGAAAGCGCCGTGCATGGGTATACGGGACCTCGCACAGTCGGCAAAGCCAACGTATCCGAAATGCTTTACGGACGACCTATCCGCGATGATATAATTTCCATAAAATCAATAAACGACAATTCGGGAAGAGTGACATTTTCGGGAAAAGTATTTTCTATTGACGAGCGTGACATTACCTCTAAAAAAACGGGTAAGCAATTCCATTTAATAACTATGGATATAACCGATAATGAGGACTCAATATCCGCAAAAATGTTTGTCACGAAAACTGACGATGACACGCCTTTTACTAAACTTTTCGGAACACTGAAAAAGGGAGTAAAGGGAGGAGGAATATATATAGTCGCGCGTGGAAAGGCGCAGTATGACGAATACGCGGGCGAAACGATAGTAATGCTTAACGATATTGCCAAGGTTGACGCTCCGCCTGTACGGCAGGATACGGCAGAAAAAAAACGAGTTGAACTTCATATGCACACTCAGATGTCGGCAATGGACGCGGTTTCATCTGTTCAGAGTCTTATTGACCGTGCCGTTTATTGGGGGCACAAGGCTATAGCACTGACTGACCATGGTGTTGTGCAGTCTTTTCCCGACGCTATGAAAGCGTCAAATTTTAATGAAAAAATAAAAGTTCTCTACGGGGTAGAGGGTTATCTCGTAGATGACAGTAAAAAAATTGTATATAACGCAAAGAACGAAACCATAGATTCGCCGTTTGTTGTATTTGATATAGAAACAACGGGACTTAACTGCCAAACCAATAATATAACGGAAATCGGAGCTGTTAAGGTTGTAAACGGCGAAATAGTCGATAAATGGTCAACCTTTGTAAATCCGTGTCAGCCAATACCGGAGAATATTGTGTCACTCACGCACATTACTGACTCAATGGTAAAAAACGCGCCTAAGATTGAGGAAATACTCGGTGATTTTTTTGATTTTTGCGAGGGTTGCACTCTTGTGGCGCACAATGCCGCATTCGATACTGGTTTTATTAAGGAGGCGGCGAAACGTCACGGCTTTGATTATGATTTTTGCTGTCTTGACACGCTTATTTTGGCGCGCTGTATGTACCCCGAACTTCCAAATTTCAAGCTTGACACGCTGACGAAACACCTGCACGTAATCTTAGAAAATCATCACCGCGCTGTTGACGATGCAAAGGCTACGGCGGACGCGTTTGTAAAAATGATTTCCGAACTCAGGGGACAGGGGAAAACGGAACTTGCAAAGCTCAATACTTATTTTGATGTAAGAAGCGCCTCAAAGAAGAATAAAGCGTTCCATATTATAATTCTGGCTAAAAACCAGACGGGACTGCGCAATATATATGAACTTGTGTCCGCGTCGCATTTGAATTATTTCTTCCGTACACCTCGTATACCGCGAAGTCTTTTGGAGGAAAAGCGCGAGGGAATTATTTTAGGCTCGGCATGTGAAGCGGGCGAGTTGTTTCGGGCGGTTGTGGACGGTCAGACGGACGAAGAATTAAAGGAAATTGTTGATTTTTATGACTATCTTGAAATTCAGCCGATAGGCAATAACGCTTATATGAAATTGGACTACCACCATAAAAATGTAAATACCGATGAAGATTTGATGGATTTGAACCGCCGTATTGTAAGCTTGGGCGAGAAATACAATAAACCTGTCTGCGCGACCTGTGACGTGCATTTTCTCGACAGAGAGGGCGCGGACTACAGAAAAATACTTATGCACTATAAGGGTTTTAAGGACGCGGACAATCAGGCTCCGTTATATATGAGGACAACCGAGGAAATGCTTGGGGAATTTGAATATCTCGGAAAAGAAAAGGCATACGAGGTTGTTGTGGAAAACACTAATATGATAGCGGATATGATAGAGGATGTGCGCCCTATTCCCGAAAAAAAGTGTCCGCCCGTAATTGAGGGCGCGAAAGAGGGTATAGTGAATGACTCCATGGCGCGCGCAAAGGAAATATACGGCGACCCGCTTCCTGAAATCGTGCAGAAGCGTCTTGACAAAGAACTTCATTCGATTACGACTTACGGCTTTTCGGTTATGTACAAAATTGCGCAGGAATTGGTGCGAAAATCACTTTCAGACGGTTATCTTGTCGGGTCGCGAGGCTCTGTCGGCTCGTCGTTTGTGGCATTTTTGTCGGATATAACCGAGGTAAATTCGCTTCAGGCGCATTATATCTGCCCGAACTGTAAGAATGTTGAATTTATAGAATCGGAAATCGGTTTGTCGGGTTGTGACCTGCCTGACAAGGACTGCCCGAAATGCGGCACTCCGTATAAAAAGGACGGACACGACATTCCGTTTGAAACCTTTCTTGGCTTTAAGGGTGATAAGGAGCCTGATATTGACCTTAACTTTTCGGGTGTATACCAACCGAAAATTCATAAGTATACGGAAACCTACTTCGGTGAGGGCAAGGTGTTCCGCGCGGGAACTATAGGAACAGTCGCGGAAAAAACGGCTTTCGGATATGTAAGGAAATACTGTGAAGAAAAGAATATCGTAATGCGCGGCGCTGAAATGAAGCGTCTGGCAAAAGGGTGCGAGGGTGTAAAACGTACTTCGGGACAGCATCCGGGCGGTATAATCGTTGTGCCGTTTGAAAATGACATACACGAATTTTGCCCCGTACAGCACCCCGCGGACGACCCAAACTCTGATATAACGACAACGCATTTTGACTATCACAAAATTGATCAGAACCTTTTAAAACTGGACGAACTCGGACATGATGACCCTACAGTAATCAGAATGTTAGAGGATATAACGGGTATAAAGGCGGGGGATATTCCGATAGGCGATAAAGAGACAATGAGCCTTTTTACATCAAACAAAGCGTTGAAATTACTTCCCGGTAAGGATATAGGAACAAATCTCGGCACATACGGCATACCTGAATTCGGCACAAAGTTTGTACGGCAGATGCTTGAGGATACAAAGCCGACAACTTTTTCGGAACTTGCTCGTATTTCTGGACTTTCGCACGGTACTGACGTGTGGCTCGGAAATGCGCAGGAACTTATCCGCGAGGGCAAGTGTGACCTGTCGCATTCAATTTGTGCGCGTGATGATATTATGATTTATCTGATTTCTATGGGAGTTGAGGAAGAGCATGCCTTTAAGATAATGGAGATGGTTCGTAAGGGTAAGGGACTGACACCCGAATATGAGCAGGAAATGCGTGATAATAATGTGCCTGATTGGTATATTGACTCGTGTAAAAAGATAAAGTATATGTTCCCTAAGGCACACGCGGTAGCGTATGTGATGTCGGCATTTAGAATTGCTTATTTTAAAGTGCATTACCCCGAAGCATTTTATATAGCGTATTATACTGTCCGAGCGGATGATTTTGACGCGTCCGTAATGGCGCGCGGTGAGGAGCGTGTGCGCGAGGAAATACGTGTGATTAACGCTAAGAAAAAGGACGGTACTGTAACTCCGAAAGAAGAAAATCTGATACCGATACTTGAAATATGTGTGGAAATGTACGCGCGCGGGATTGATTTTGTGCCTGTTGACCTTTACAAGTCGCATGCAACTGATTTTTTGCAGGTGGACAGCGGAATACTTCCTCCGCTTTCCGCGCTTCCGGGACTAAGCGAAAATGACGCACTCAGCATTACCGCAGAGCGTGAAAACGGCGCGTTCCGCAATGTCGAGGACTTAAGACTCCGCACGGGTATAGGTAAAAATCCGCTTAGTATTTTGGAGGAAAACGGATGCTTCGACGAACTACCTGACGCAGACCAAGTATCTTTATTTGATTGACAAACTTTGATTGATAAAAAATAGAATTTTCACGGATTTTTGCATTTTAAAACGTATTATTGGTAGGGATGGTTATAAACCGCCGAAAGAACTAATTGGTGAAATGTACTAATATAGTAGAAAAAATGAGAGATGTTTATCATCTCTCATTTTTTATTGCGTCACTGTACTTTTTCTGTTTCCACAGCCGCTGTTTCCGCTTTTTTTGGCTTAATAGCATCGTACATCTCGTCTTTTTTCAGATTTTCAAACGCGACTGCGAGCATTAGCTTGATACGGTTAAGCTGATTAACCTCACTCGCACCGGGGTCATAGTCAACCGCGACAATGTTTGCCTGCGGGAATTGACGGCGAAGTTCTTTAATCATACCTTTACCCGTAACGTGGTTTGGAAGACACGCGAATGGCTGCACACAGGCAATATTCGGTACACCCGAATTAATCAGTTCAATCATTTCGCCTGTCAGGAACCAGCCTTCACCGGTACAATGCCCAAGCTGCAATACATTTTTCGCGCCCTCAGCAATGTCCGCGATATGCTTAGGTGAACGAGTGCGGAACTTAGGATTATTCTCCATAACTTTTGCCATATGTTTTCTAAAACTTTCAATACCCCATATAGCGAGATTACATAACATAGCGGTTGTACGCTTTGAACCGAGATTATCGCGTTTGAAGTTGTTGTTGTACAGACAGTACAGCATAAAGTCCGCGAGTCCGGGCATAACCGCTTCACCGCCCTCTGATTCAATAACGTCAATGATGTTATTATTAGCATCGGGGTGGAATTTCACAAGAATTTCACCGACAACACCAACTTTTGGCTTCTTTATCGTTTCATCAATTTCAATAGCGTCAAAATCAGCGATAATTTCATCTATAACCTTTTTCAGTTTAAGCTGTTTTCTGTTGTTGTTTACAATATCATTGTATAAACGCTTCTGCCACTTTTCATATACAGCGTTTGTTTCACCTTTGTGAACCTCGTAAGGACGTATACGAAGCGTAACGGCAAGAAGTAAATCGCCCCAAGTGCAGGCTTTTAAAAGTCCGTCAACAAGTTTTGGTGTAATAGTAAAGCCTGGATTGCCTTCAAGACCCGATACATTAAGAGAAATTACGGGAATATCGGGATAACCCGCTTCCTTTAGCGCCTTTCGCAAAAACGCTATATAGTTAGTGGCACGGCAACCGCCGCCTGTTTGAGTTATCATCACAGATGTGTTTTTGGGGTCGCATTTACCGCTGACAAACGCGTTTATAAGCTGACCCGTCACCATTATAGACGGGTAGCACGCGTCGTTATTTACGCTCTTTAAACCCGCTTCTATATCGTCTGCCGTGGCATGCTCAAGAACAAGCGCGTTATATCCGTTAGCGCGCATAACCGCTTCAAACATACCAAAGTGAGTAGGGGACATCTGCGGGAATATTATCGTATGTTTGGCTTTTTCTTCCTTTGTGAATTGTACTCTTGTAAGAGTATAGTCCTCAATCTTGTGAGGAATAAAGTCGCTCAAATCACGCTCTTTAACCGCCGCGCGCAGTGAGCGCACACGTATGCGCGCCGTTCCGAGGTTTGAAACCTCGTCTATTTTCAGTGTTGTATATATCTTTTCGTGTGACTGAATGATTTCCTGTACCTGATCTGTCGTAACGGCATCCAGGCCGCAGCCGAAAGAGTTAAGCTGTATGAGTTCCAGTCTTGGACTTTTTATAACCTGTGCTGCGGATTCATAAAGCCTTGTATGGTATGCCCATTGATCGACAACGCGTATATCACGCTCCAAATGACCAAGGTGGGCGATACTGTCTTCTGTGAGTACAGCAAAACCGAGCGAAGTAATCATATCAGGTATGCCGTGATTTATTTCAGGGTCAACGTGATACGGTCTGCCGGCAAGCACAATTCCGCGCTCGTCATGCTCTTCAAGCCATTTTAAAGTTTCCTCGCCCTGATTTCTGACATCATGCTTGAAATTCTGAAGTTCAGCAAAAGCCTTGTCGGAAGCCGCGTCAATTTCGGCTTTTGAGAAATTATATTCTTTAAGCGCTTTCATCATCTGACGCTTAAATGATGGTCTGTCGGCGAGGTTGATGAACGGATAAAGGAATTTTATGTTTTCCTGACGCACTATATCCATGTTGTTATATATAACTTCAGGATAGGAAGTAACCATAGGACAGTTGAAATGATTGCCCGCTTCGGAATATTCAATTTGCTCATACGGAATGCAGGGGTAGAAGATAGTTGTTATACCCTTGTCAATTAAATCCTGTATATGTCCATGCACAAGCTTTGCAGGGTAACAAGCGCTCTCGCTCGGGATTGAGTCGATACCTTTTTCATATAGCTGGTGCGTGCTTCTGCCTGATATTCTGACAGAAAAACCAAGTTCTGTAAAGAACGTAAACCATAGCGGATAGTTTTCGTATATATTAAGCACGCGCGGAATACCGATAACACCGTTTGGAGCGTCCTCCTCTTTTAAAGGTTTATACTGAAATGCGCGTCTGTACTTGTAATCAAACAGATTTGGAAGCTGTTTCTTAGGCTTTTCAAGTCCGGCGCCGCGCTCGCAGCGGTTTCCTGATACAAACTGACTGCCGTCCGAGAATTTTGTTATAGTAAGCTGACAGTGATTATTGCACTTTTGACAGCGTGTAAGAGAGGTATCAAAAGTAAAACTGTCAAGTTCATTTGCACGGATAATATTGCATTCTCCGCCTTTCCAGCGTTCTTTAGCGATAAGCGCGGAACCAAACGCACCCATTATGCCTGCTATATCGGGACGCACAACATTTTTTTCAGTAAGTAGTTCAAAACAGCGAAGGATTGCGTTATTATTAAAAGTACCGCCCTGAACAACTACATTTTCACCCATCTGTGCAGGGTCTCTTAGTTTTATTACTTTGTAAAGCGCGTTTCTGACAACAGAGTAGGAAAGACCGGCGCTAATATCACCGACTGTCGCGCCCTCTTTTTGCGCCTGCTTAACACGTGAATTCATAAATACCGTACAACGAGTGCCGAGGTCAACAGGATTTTCAGCGTCAAGCGCCTCCTTTGAAAATGAAATAGTATCAAGACCAAGGCTTTCGGCAAAAGTCTGTATAAATGAACCGCAGCCCGAAGAGCATGCCTCATTAAGCATAATACTGTCTATTACTCCATTCTTTATCTTCATACATTTCATATCCTGACCGCCGATGTCAATGATGAAATCAACGCCGGGTGAAAAATAGTTTGCCGCCTTGTAGTGGGCAATAGTCTCTATTTCACCCTCATCAATTCTGAATGCGGTCTTTAACAAAAGCTCGCCGTAGCCTGTGGTACAAGCGTTCGCAATATAAGCGTTTTCGGGAAGTTGGGAATAAAGTTCACGCAAAATATTTATTCCGCATTTTATCGGACTTCCTTCATTTTTGCCGTAATATGTATACAAAATATCGCCGTCTTCATTAGTAAGCGCCGCCTTTATAGTTGTTGAGCCAACATCAAGACCAAGGAAAACGGGACCGTTTGCTGTAGAAATATCTTTTCTGCAAGCGACATCCTTGTTATGTCTGTCAAAAAACTCTTTGCGTTCATTCTCGTTTTTGAAAAGAGTACGCATACGCGTTATTTCTGCGTCAACAGATTTAGAGTTTTGAAGATTTGAAATAAGGGTTTCTATATTTACAGCGCTGTTATTTTCGTGCATAAGCGCTGCGCCTATGGCAACGAACAGCTGCGCGTTTTCAGGTGTTTTAAAGGATTTTGCGTTATCCTTCAGAGTTTCTTCAAACTGTCGTCTTAACTGAGGAAGGAAGTGAAGAGGTCCGCCAAGGAACACAATATTACCCTTAATCGGTCGTCCCTGAGCAAGACCTGAAATAGTCTGTGTTACAACGGCTTGCAGGATAGAGGCGGCAATATCCTCTTTTGCCGCGCCCTCGTTTAAAAGCGGCTGAACGTCAGACTTCGCGAATACACCGCATCGCGCGGCTATAGGATAAATGACTGTATGTTTTTCAGCAAGTGCGTTAAGACCGTCCGCGTCTGTTTTTAAAAGTATTGACATCTGGTCAATAAATGAACCTGTACCGCCGGCGCAGGTTCCGTTCATGCGCTGTTCAAGTCCGCCCGAAAGATAAAGGATTTTTGCATCCTCGCCGCCAAGTTCAATAACAACGTCTGTTTCAGGCATAAATGTTTTTATAGCTTCTTTATTGGCAATAACCTCCTGAACGAACGGAAGTGAAAGCATTTTTGAAAGTAAAAGACCGCCCGAACCTGTTACAGTAACGGTAAATTCCTCGTTTTTAACAACCTCTTTCACTTCGTTAAATAAGTCTTTTACCGTGCTTTTTATATCAGAAAAGTGACGTCTGTACTCTGCAAACAAGGGGTTGTTATCCTCATTTAATACAACAACCTTAACCGTTGTAGAACCTACGTCTATACCCATATGTAGTTTGCTCATTTAAGTACCCCCTAACAAATTCGCAATACTATATTATATTAAAGTAGATTTTGTTTGACTTCGAAAATATATCACTATATATTATATAATTTTTAATTAAAATAGTCAAGTCGAAAAAAGGTAATAAAAAAAAGAAAAAAGCCATAATATTGTAAAAAAACACAGATTGCTTATGTTACGCAATCTGTGTCGATTCTTTACATTATCTGTCTGCCCTCTAACGCTTTTATAAGCGTTATTTTATCGGCATATTCGAGGTCACTGCCTATAGGTATACCGTGTGCAATACGTGTGACTTTTACATCAAAGGGCGATAATAGCTTTGAAATGTAAACCGCTGTTGCAGTACCGTTCACCGTAGGATTAGTCGCCATAATGACTTCTTTTACGCTGCCGTCTGACAGACGAAGCAGAAGTTCATTTATTTTTATATCATCAGGAGTGATTCCGTCCATTGGCGAAAGAGAGCCGTGAAGCACGTGATAAAGTCCGTTAAATTCATTTGTAGCCTCAATGGCTGAAACGTCCTCAGGACTTTCCACAACGCATATAACTGATGGGTCACGCTTTTGTGATGAACATATTTTACATGGCGAGGTGTCAGTTAAATTCTGACAGACGGGGCATAGGGCAATCTGAGATTTAGCCTCGGTAATGCAAGCAGCCATGGCTGATGCGTCATCGTCTGACATGTGTTCAAGAATATGAAAGGCAATCCTCTCAGCGCTTTTTCTGCCTATACCGGGGAGTTGCTCAAATTTTTCTATTAATGTTTCGATTACTGTAGCGTGCATTTTAGAATAATCCCGGAATATTAATTCCGCCTGTAACCGCGCTCATACCCTCAGCCATCATATCGTCAGCCTTCTGTATAGCATCGTTGACAGCAACCATTATAAGGTCTTCAAGAGTTTCAACGTCCTCCGGGTCTACAGCCTCAGGACTTATTTTCAGTGAAATGATTTCTTTTTTGCCGTTTGCAGTGACTGCGACCGCGCCGCCGCCTGAGGATGCTTCAACGGTTTTTTCCTCCATTTCCTCCTGGACCTTTTCCATTTCTTCCTGCATTTTCTGAGCCTGTTTGATTACATTGCTTACATTTTTGTTGGCATTCATACCAGCGCCCGCAAAACCTTTGTATTTTCCCATTTTAAATACCTCTTTTCTTTATATACTTTAATTATTTTCATCCTCATCGGATAATTCGCTTTGTTCTAAAAATTCTTCACGCTCATCGTCATCACCAAATGATGATTGTGAAAAGCTGTCATTGGAAGAATCATATTCAATAAACTCGCTCTCGTCAGCGTCTTCAATGATTTCTGAGAAATTTTGAACAAGATTGTCCAAAGGATCAGCCGATATGTTCTGATTTTCATTTGATGAAGAAGGATTTTGCGCTGAAGGCAAATTCCAAAAATCAACAAGTTCCTCTTGTATTTCATCCTCGTATGCGAGTTTTATTACGTATTCTGTGCCGGAAGCGCGGCGGAAAGTCTGACATAGTTTATCTTTAAACATTACCGCAATATCGTGCGCACCTTTTTCTTCACGCTTAAAGAGAAGAATGATGCCATCCGCGTCAATAGTAATATTTCTGTTCATAAGACACGGCTTTAAATGACCGGCATGATTGCACATTGTTATTGATATATTATCCCAATTTTTTGCCGCTTTAACAATCGGATTGTCACAAGTCAGCTCGTATTCCGGAATAGGTCGGTAAAGCCGGACGGGAGTTGTTTTTTTTTGCGTGTTATTTTTTTCTTCTTTTATCTCCTTAGAAACAGCGGGGATTCCGTTCTTTATTTGAGTTTCAAGTCTGCCGATTCTTTCGGAGAGGGAAGAAGTGTCTGTAACAGCGCCGTTTGCGACTTTATTCTCAAGAGTCGAAAGACGGTCAAGAAGAGCGGCGGAAGAATCGTCAAATTCAGGCTTAGCAAGCTTTATGAGAGCAAGTTCATAGATGATTCTCGGTGATTTTACCCATTTTGTATTTGCCTGAGCATCTGAAAGAACTGATGCCGCGTGTGATATTTTTTCAAAGGACATTCTCGCCGACAACGCTTTTAATTTTACTATATCTTCCGCGCTGTAGTCAAGTATAGAATTCGAGTTCCCGGCTATTTTGCATAACAGCATATCGCGGAAGTGACTAATCAGCGAGTCAATAAATACGCGTAAATCTTTTCCGTCTGCTGTGATTGTGTTAATGGTTGATATTATATTTGCGGTGTCTCCGTCGGCTATAGCTTCTGTAATTTTAAATATAGATTCAGAAGTAGAAATGCCGAGCGTGGACGTTATATTTTCAGCTGTTATTGAGTTTCCGCAAGAAGAAATAACTCTTTCCAGTATGCTTAGTCCGTCACGCATAGACCCGTCCGCCAGTTTTGCGAGAATATCATACGCGTCATCAGATATGTTCAGTCCGTCGCCGTGAGCGATTTCTTTCATGCGAAGAATAATATCCGAAGGCTTTATGCGCTTAAAATCAAAACGCTGACATCGGGAAAGAATTGTCTGCGGTACTTTATGCGCTTCGGTTGTCGCAAGTATAAAAATAACATGTTCAGGCGGCTCTTCGAGAGTTTTTAAAAGCGCGTTGAATGCGCCGGAGGACAGCATATGAACCTCGTCTATAATATAGACAGTATATTTTGCATTGGTGGAAACATATCTGACATCGTCACGTATCTCTCGGATATTGTCAACGCCGTTATTTGATGCGGCGTCGATTTCTTTGACATCAAGTATACTCCCGTCGATTATTCCTTTACACACTTCGCATTCGTTGCATGGACTTCCGTCATGCGGATTAAGACAATTTACCGCGCGGGAAAAAACTTTCGCGCATGTCGTTTTGCCTGTCCCGCGCGTGCCGCAGAATAGGTAAGCGTGTCCGATTTTATCGCCTGAAATCTGATTTTTCAGAGTTTGAGTTATATGGCTTTGACCGACAATATCTTCGAATATCATCGGACGCCATTTTCTGTATATAGCCTGATGTGCCATACAATATTTCCCGTACCTTTCTCTTTTTGTACATAATCAACATATACGAAAAAACGCCGCTCGGGCGTCATAATAATCAAAAAGGCTCAGACCGAGTTTGCCGTAACACATCACAAGCACCGCTTATTGCTGCTTGGTTCCCCATCTGACAAGGTTCACGGGTTGCGGTCGCACGGGCTCGGTCATCATCGCCGCATTTTATTTTCTGAGAAAAAACTCACCTAAACATTATAATACATTTTTTATAAAACTGCAATACCTAAATTAAATTTTTTTTGTAATATATGATTTTTTTTAAACATATAATGTTTGGTGGCGTGAAATTTCGTGTTGTAATATCAGGGAGGTTTAGGATATGGATAATGAGGTTTTATACAAAAGAGTAAACACAGACGAAAGCATGTTGAATTTTCTTGATTATTATATTATACCGGAAAATATATCGGCTGATTACTGCGATTTAAAATGTTACGGAATTAAAATACAAAAAACGACCATATATGAAGGTGGAGGAAAGACGGTAGAGAGCAAGCAGATAAACAATGTATTTTACAGATATACAGATGTGGAGGAGTTCCTTGAAAGCGTGATAAAAAAACGCACTGAACCCGCGGCGCTCAGGGAGACGGTTGAAAAATATGTAATAGAAAGTATTGACAAAGCGAGAAAAAGCGCATAAAATAGGCACAATATGAACAACATTTGGCGAGGTAAAAGAAAAAAGTATGTATAAAGTAAAAGAAACGATAGTGGTCGAGGGTGTTTATGATAAAATAAAACTCTCGCGTTTTATAGACGCTGTTATAATAGTAACTAACGGATTCCGTGTGTTTTCTGACGACAGAATAATAAAAAGTATAAGGGAAATGGCGAGGCGGACAGGAATAGTCATATTGACAGACTCGGATAGCGCGGGATTTAAAATACGAAATTATATAAAGCAGTCGATACCGAAAGAATTGGTAAAGCATGCTTATGTGCCTGATATAAAGGGTAAGGAAAGGCGGAAGAGAGAACCGGGGAAAGAAGGTTTGCTCGGAGTTGAGGGCATAAGGGAAGATATTATTCTCTCTGCCCTCAAAAACGCAGGCTGTATTATTGACGGAAACGCAGACTGTAAAAAAGAAGGACGAGCCATTACAAAGTCGGATTTGTATATGGCGGGACTTGCCGGCTGTGACAACAGTTATGAAAAGCGAGCGGCTATAGCGTCCGCGCTGTCTATTCCGATGAAAATATCTGCAAATATGCTGCTTGACATATTAAACAGATTGCTGAATTATGATGAGTTTTGTGAAATTGTACAAAATGTTATAAGCGAAAATAAATAAATTTGATAAAAAATATATTGACAAAGCAGTCAAAATGCGGTAAACTAACAGCTGTAAAACAAAAAAACTTTACAGGTGATTAACATGGCAAAGGATTTGGGTATTACGATTTTGCTTGATGTTTACGGACAACTGCTGACAGAAAAACAGCGTTTTGCTATTGATATGTATTACAATGAGGATTTATCATTAGCTGAGATTGCCGACGAAATAGATATAAGCCGTCAGGGTATAAGAGACTCTATTAAACAAGGAGAAAAACATCTTGCGGAATATGAAAGGCAGCTGGGAGTTGTGAAACGTTTTCGCAATATAAGTTCGTACTTGGAAGAACTTAACTCCTTGCTAGATATGGCAGAGTTCCAGGAAAAAGAACAAGCAAAGAGAATCTTAGATGAAATAGCTAAAGAAATTTGATATATAAATTTGCGGAAGGGAGTCAAAGCTTGTGGCATTTGAAAGTTTAGGCGATAAGCTGCAGGGCGTTTTTAAAAAGCTTCGCGGTAAGGGTAAGCTTAATGAAAAAGATATAAAAGATGCGATGCGTGAGATTAAACTGGCTCTTTTAGAGGCAGATGTAAACTTTAAAGTCGTTAAAGAATTTATAAATATAGTATCCGAAAAAGCGTTGGGACAGGAGATAATGGAGTCATTAACACCTGCTCAGCAGCTTGTAAAGATAGTAAATGAAGAACTTACTCAAATGATTGGCGGGGAGGCGGAAAGACTGGAGTTTTCTTCAAAACCGCCTACAGTTATCATGATGTGCGGTTTGCAGGGCGCGGGTAAAACAACAGCCACAGGCAAACTTGCGTTAAATCTTACAAAACAGATGAGCAAGCGCCCGCTTATGGTTGCGTGTGACGTGTATCGTCCCGCGGCTGTAAAACAGCTTGAAGTGCTTGGGAAACAAGTGCAAATACCGGTATTTTCAATGGGAACAGATGTGAATCCGGTGATAATTGCAAAAGAAGCGGTTGCGCACGCTATAAAGCACGGCAATGACCCTGTAATTCTTGATACGGCAGGACGTCTTCATATAGACGAACAGCTAATGGACGAGCTTGCAAATATAAAGAGAGAAGTTAATCCGACGGAGATTTTGCTTGTTGTTGACGCGATGACGGGTCAGGACGCTGTAAATGTTGCGAAATCGTTTAACGAACAGCTTGATATAACAGGCATTATTTTGTCTAAGCTTGACGGTGATACGCGCGGCGGCGCAGCGCTTTCGGTAAAGCAGGTGACAGGAAAACCTATAAAATACGCTTCGGTTGGTGAAAAACTTTCAGACCTTGAACAGTTCCATCCTGACAGAATGGCATCGCGTATACTTGGTATGGGAGATGTGCTGACACTTATTGATAAGGCTCAGGAAGCGATTGACGAAAAAAAAGCGCAGGAACTTGAAGAGAAAATCCGCAAACAGCAGTTTGACCTTGACGATTTCCTTGAACAGTTTAAGCAGATAAAGAAAATGGGGTCATTTTCACAGATTCTCGGTATGATTCCGGGAGTTGACAAAAAAATGCTTGAATCTGTTGATACAGAGGAAAATGAAAAAAGACTTCTTCATATTGAGGCGATAATTCAGTCGATGACGTTAGAGGAGAGAAGAAAGCCTAATATAATAGGAGCGAGCAGAAAAGTTCGTATTGCTCAGGGAAGCGGAACAAGAGTGCAGGATGTCAATCAGCTTTTAAAACAGTTTGGCGATATGCAGAAGATGATGAAACAGTTCACAGGCGGAAGACAGGCGAAAATGCTTAAACGTCTTAGAAAGCACAGATAAAGCCAATAAGGTATTTTAAATACTTTATAATATATTTTTATGAATTTTTATGGGAGGTGAAAATAATGGCAGTAAAAATCAGATTAAGAAGAATGGGTGCAAAGAAGGCTCCTTTTTATAGAGTTGTAGTTGCAGATTCAAGATACCCAAGAAATGGTAGATTTATCGAGGAGATAGGCACATACAATCCATTAACAGACCCCGCGACAGTTAATATTGACGCTGAGGCTGTAAAGAAATGGATTTCTAATGGTGCCCAGCCAACTGATACTGTTAAGGCTCTTTTAAAGAAGTCTAACATTATCTAATAATGGAGGGTAGGCTAATGAAAGAAGTATTGGAGATAATAGCCAAATCACTTGTTGACTATCCCGAAGAGGTTAACGTAAAAGAGATTATAAACGAAGACCAAACTGTAACTCTTGAACTTAGAGTTGCTGACGGCGATATGGGTAAGGTGATTGGTAAACAGGGAAGAATTGCAAAGGCAATCAGAACTGTTGTCAAAGCTGCCGCAAGCCGTGAGGACAAAAAGGTCGCGGTGGAAATCTTACAATAGGATAGAAGGGGTTTGCATTGCAATGCGTGTAAGCCCTTTTTATGTTTTTTGAAAGGAATTGGTTATGGACTTATTAGAAGTTGGAAAAATAGTTAATACACACGGACTTCGCGGCGAGGTAAAAATTGTGCCGTGGACAGACTATCCCGAACTTTTTGAAGAAATAGAATATGTTTACGTAAAGAAAAGAGAAGAATACACAAGACTGGATATTGCCGGAATAAAATATCAAAAAGGCAATATTATAGTGCGTTTTCCGCAGATAAAAGACATAAACGAGGCGGAAAAATATAAAAATCAGATTATTTACGCAGAGCGTGAAATGTTGGGAGAACTTCCTGAAGGTGTGTACTATATCGCCGATTTAATAGGACTTGACGTAGTCAAAGAAGACGGAGAGAAAGTCGGAACAGTCGCCGATGTGATTAACACGGGAAGTAACGATATATATGATGTTAAACGTGAGGGAAAGAAAAATTTGCTTATACCTGTAATTGATGATGTAGTACTGAATGTTGACATTGAAAATAAAAAAATTACCGTCCGTATGATGGAGGGACTGGAGGATTTATGATAAGGTTTGATGTTCTTACGCTGTTTCCGCAGATGTTTGAAGCGGTGTTGGGCGAGAGTATAATCGGACGCGCGCGTGAAAACGGATTAATAGAACTCAATTTTATTGATATACGTGACTTTTCAACCAATAAGCATCGTAAAGTAGATGATTATCCATACAGCGGAGGCGGTGGCATGCTGATGAATGCTCAGCCTGTTTATGACGCTTATATGTCGGTTTCGGAAGGCTTGAAATATAAGCCGCTGACAATTTATATGTCGCCACAGGGAAAGGTATTTAATCAGTCAGTAGCGGTTGATTTATCTGAGGAAGAACATATTGTTGTTTTGTGCGGTCACTATGAGGGGATTGACCAGCGCGTAATAGATGAAATTGTGGATATGGAATTATCTATTGGTGATTTTGTGCTCACAGGCGGAGAAATACCGGCGATGACGGTTATTGATACAGTATCCCGTTTGATTCCGGGAGTGCTTGCCGCTGAAACATCATATGAAAACGAGTCGCATTTTAACGGACTTCTGGAGTATCCGCAATACACTCGTCCGGCTGAATGGCACGGGGTATCAATACCCGAGGTGCTTATATCGGGTCATCATGCAAACGTGGAAAAATGGAAAAGGGAGCAGTCGCTCATAAATACGCTGAAAAAGCGTCCTGATATGCTGGAAAAGGCAGAGCTTACAAAAGCGGATAAAGAGTTTTTGGAAAAAGTGATGAACGGAGAAGAATAATGCACGAGGTACAGGCGAAGGGGATATTGTCAGCTAAGAACGGAATGAATATATACAGGGGATGTACTCATGGCTGTATTTATTGTGACTCAAGAAGTATATGCTACAATATGAAGCATAAGTTTGAGGATATTGAAGTAAAGGTCAACGCTCCTGAACTGCTTGAAAAGGCGCTCAGAGGCAAACGCAGTAAATGTATGATAGGCACAGGTGCAATGTCCGACCCGTATATGCACGCGGAGGAAAAGCTTGGGAATATGCGGAAGTGCCTTGAAATAATAGAAAAATACGGTTTCGGCGTCACAATAATTACCAAATCAACAGGAATACTTAGAGATATTGATATTTTGAAGCGTATAAATCAGAAGTCAAAATGTGTCGTACAGATGACGCTGACAACGTATGATGAAGCATTGTGCAAAATCATTGAGCCTAATGTTGCGTCTACGCGTGAACGTGCGGATGCGCTTAAAATATTCAGAGATAACGGAATACATACAGTGGTATGGCTTTGCCCTCTGCTTCCGTTCATAAATGACAATGAGGAAAATATAAAGGGTATTTTGTCTTACTGTATTGATGCGGGAGTTAAGGGGATTATAAATTTTGGTATGGGTCTTACCCTGCGTGACGGGAATAGGGAGTATTTTTATTCTAAGCTGGACGAACATTTTCCGATGCTTAAAGAAAGGTATATAAAGACCTATGGGAACAGCTATAACATTCCCTCTCCAAACAGTGCACAGCTGAATAAAATCTTTCACAGTATATGCGAAGAAAACGGCATTATACATAATTATGAGAAGTGTTTTGAATATCTTAACACATTTGAAGATAAATATACAGCGGCTCAGATAAGCCTGCTGTAAGGATGGGCTGTCGAGGATGCCGGTCCCTACAAAATAAACGTACGAATTGTAGTGGGCGGCATCAGCGGCGTCCCTAAAATAAATTACTCTTTTAGTTCCGCAAACAGCTTTTCAAGACATTTTTTTTCAATTCTGCTTACATAGCTTCTGCTTATGCCTAAGATGTCGGCAATTTCCTTTTGGGTTTTCTTTTTCTGATTACCAAGACCATATCGCCAGCACAAAATGTTGATTTCATTCTGATTTAGTACTTTTTTCATGGCATTGTATAATTTCTGCACTTCAAGCTTGCCTGATATGATTTCTGAAATATCAATGTTGTCTGCCGTCAGTATATCGGAAAATGTCATGTTGTTCCCCTCGCGGTCAGTGCCGATATTTTCGTCTATGGATATTTCATTTTGAAGCTTCTTTGAAGAACGCATGACCATAAGCACTTCATTTTCAATACATCTTGATATATAGGTGGATAAGCGGGAGTTTTTTTTCGGATTAAAGGTGTTTATACCTTTAATAAGTCCGATAGTACCTATAGAAATTAAATCTTCAAGATTTTTTTCGTCAGAGTATTTTTTGGCAATATGAGCAACAAGTCTGAGATTGTGTTCAATCAGTATGTTTTTTGCTTCCTCGTCTCCGTCAGCGTATAGCTTTAGATACTTTTGTTCATCCTCGCTTGAAAGTGGTTTTGGAAATGTGGCATTGCCGCTTACATATCCGGCGAGTATAAGCACGGTTTGAATCCATTCAAAAAGTATAGCAAACATAGGAAAACCCCCTTTATATATGATATGATAAGGACATCTTTCCGATTGCATGTGCAAATGTCCTTATTTTGTTATTTGTTTTCCAAAAGTTGGGTATAATATTAAAACATTACAGAATGTCTTTTTATTGTAACAGATACATAATAATGTTGATGTTGAATTGAAATGAAGAAAATAATATAATAGCAGGTGTATAGGTGAGAAAGTTTTGAATCGGAGGATAGAATAATATGTTATGTAAAATATGCGGGGCGCAAATTCCTGATGACGCTGATGTATGCGAGTTTTGCGGCGCACAGTTATCAGAAGAGGAAGCTGTTTTGAAATCAGAAAACAGCGTGATAGAGAATGCAGAGGATAAAAATGATAATTTCTCTGAAAGTGACTCCTATGAAGAGACTGAGGAAAAAGACGGCGAAGAGTTGTTTGATGACAATGAGAGACGTCGCCGCGCCCAAATGGAAAAAATGTTGGCTGATAAGAAACAGCAGCTTTCTGAGATTGAAAAGCGCAGAAACAGAAAACGTCAAAAACAAAAAAGAAATAAAATAATACTTATAGTGTTGATATGCGCGCTGGCTGTAGCGGCGGTCGGTATAGGAGTGTATTATGTGACGCAGAATATAAACAGCGGAAATGGCAATACAACCGTCACACCGATTCCGGCAGTGACAACAGCAATGCCTGCTGTTCCGACGGCAGATCCTACCGCTGAACCGTCTCCGGCGCTGTCAATGACACCTTCTCCGAATGACGTGGTTGATTCAACAACAAATGCGAGCGGCACATCTTCCGTGGTGTCGGGTGCAAGCGGTGTTTCTTTGGGAGGAAATTCCTCATCAGGAACATCATCGTCATCAGCGGGAAGTGTTAATAGACCAAACAAAGGAAATTCTTCATCCGGAAGCGGCACGCCATCATCTTCAACGGGCGGAAATTCTTCCGGCGCATCGAATACTGGCACATCTTCATCAGTGATTGCAAATGCGAAGAACAGTGGAATTTCAACGAACAATATAACTTCGCAGCTAAGCACAGGTGTAGAAGTTATACACAATACAGGTACGGGAAGATATTTAATGACATTTGTTGCCGGTAATGTTAAATATTATGCGAACGTATCAGAAGGAAGCACAACCGATCAGGTTAAGAATAAAGCATATACAATAACGGCGATGCCGACTAATGAGACCTATAATGGAAATACGGTTTATGAAATAACAGGTTTTACAAAGTATGACGGCGGTGATTACATTCTTGCAAATTCAGGAACTGCTATATTGACATCTAACGATATAAAGGGACTATCAAAATATCAGCTTGCGCTTGCGAGAAATGAAATTTACGCGCGTCACGGACGTAAATTCCAAACAGCCGAATATAGTAACTATTTCTCAGGAAAGAAATGGTATCATATTAATCCAAGCTATAATTACAGCGATGACAACAGCAATTTGAATGAGATAGAAAGAAAGAATGTTCTGTTTATTTTAAACGCTGAAAGAAAATAACTGATAATGTGTATGTGATTTATCGCATACACATTATTTTTGTTGTGAGCATGATTAAAGATTGATTTATAATACAAAAAATGTTATTATATATACAATAAATTAAAATAGGAGAAAATTATGTTTAAAATACTTCACACGAACGGCAACGCGCGGCGCGGTGAATTTACAACCGTGCACGGTACGGTGCAGACGCCCGTATTTCAGAATGTAGGAACAATCGCGGCAATAAAGGGCGCGGTTTCAACCATGGACTTAAAGAAAATAGGATGTCAGATTGAACTGTCAAATACATATCATCTGCATCTGCGTCCCGGAGATAAGGTCGTTAAGGACCTTGGCGGACTTCATAGATTTATGAATTGGGACAGACCTATCCTGACGGACAGCGGAGGCTTTCAGGTGTTTTCGCTTGCGTCACTTCGTAAGATAACAGAGGAGGGTGTTAGTTTTGCCTCGCATATAGACGGTCATAAAATTTTTATGGGACCTGAGGAAAGTATGCAGATACAGTCAAATCTTGCGTCTACGATTGCAATGGCATTTGACGAGTGTATAGAAAACCCTGCGCCGTATGATTATGTAAAGCAGTCGGTTGACAGAACCTACCGTTGGCTTGTGCGCTGTAAGGACGAAATGAAGCGGCTTAATTCTCTTGATGATACAATAAATAAAAACCAAATGCTTTTCGGAATAAATCAGGGTGGTATTTTTGACGACCTGCGTGTTGAGCATATGAAGAGGATTGCAAAGCTTGACCTTGACGGTTACGCGATAGGCGGTCTTGCAGTAGGTGAAACACACGAGGAAATGTACCATATTCTTGACGTGGTGCTTCCGCATGCGCCGGCAAATAAACCAAGATATCTTATGGGTGTGGGAACTCCATCGAATATAATTGAAGCGGTCGCCAGAGGAGTTGACTTCTTCGACTGTGTAATGCCGTCACGTAACGCGCGTCACGCGTTTATATTTACCCGTAACGGAACTATGAATCTAATGAATCAAAAATATGAATTTGATACGCGCCCGATAGACAGCGAGTGTCATTGCCCCGCGTGTCAAAATTATACCCGCGCGTATATACGGCATTTGTTTAAGGCTAAGGAAATGCTTGCAATGCGTCTGTCAGTGCTTCATAATCTGTATTTCTATAATGAACTTACGGCGAGAATACGCGAGGCTATAGAAGAGGACAGATTTGATGAATTTAGAAAGGAAAATTCGGAAAAGCTTGCAAGGCGGGTAATTGATTGATATGAACATTGCGGAATGAATAACTGAATATTGATAAAAAATTATGTTGAAATATTTTCTAATTCATAGTATAATGTATTTAATATAATACAAGGAGGATTTTTCTATGAGGGCTAAGTACAAAAGGGTGCTTCTCAAAATAAGTGGTGAAGCGCTTGCGGGTGAAAACGGCTTTGGTCTTGACGAAAAGACAATAGCGCAGATAAGCGAAAATATCAAAAAAATAACCGATATGGGTGTACAGGTGTCAATCGTAGTCGGAGGCGGTAATATCTGGCGCGGACGAAGCGGTGAAAATATGGACAGAACCCGCGCAGACCATATGGGAATGCTGGCAACGGCAATAAACGCGCTTGCACTGTGCAGCGCTTTGGAAAACTGCGGTGTGCAGACGCGTGTGCAGACGGCTATTGAAATGCGTCAGGTTGCAGAGCCGTATATAAGAGGCAAGGCTGAGCGTCATCTCGAAAAGGGCAGGGTAGTTATATTCGGCTGCGGAAC